>NZ_CEVIVC010000004.1:27900-28564 GCF_982290645.1 Protofrankia sp. CiP1_Cm_nod4 | reverse complement strand
TGATCGAACGGGCGGGATGCGACGGCGATAGCTTCCAGTGCTGTCTGCTCTGTGAGCGGCGACTGGCGTTACGCATTGCCACTCATCACCTACCATCCGGAGGATCCTGCCGTGGGACCGTTGCGAGGAGTCCGGATTCTTGAGCTCGGCGGTCGGGGGCCGGTGCGGTTCTGCGGAATGCTGCTGGGGGATCTGGGCGCCGAAATCATCTCTGTCGATCGTCCCCGTGAGGCTGACGACATCACGCCGCTGTCCGACGCCGGGCTGGGCCGCCGTCGCAGGCGGGTGCGGCTGGATCTCAGGTCCGCTGCTGGCCGCGCCACCACACTCGAGATCATCAAGCGTGTCGATGCCGTGATCGAAGGCTTTCTTCCGGGCTCGACGGAACGTCTCGGCCTCGGGCCGCAGGACTGCGCACCGCACAATCCAGGCCTTGTCTACGGGCGGCTGACCGGCTGGGGCCAGGGCGGCCCACTGATGACGCAGCCCGGGCACAACATCAACTATCTGGCCGTCTCGGGAGTCCTGGCCCACCTCGGACGAGCCGGGACCCTGCCCTTCCCCCCGATGAACCTTCTTGCCGACGGTGGCGGTGCGATGTTCCTGGCCCTCGGCGTCGTCTCAGCCGTGCTGGAGGCACGATCGTCCGGCGTGGGACAGGTGG
>NZ_CEVIVC010000004.1:20707-27875 GCF_982290645.1 Protofrankia sp. CiP1_Cm_nod4 | reverse complement strand
TGGACGCCGCGATGGTCGACGGCGCGGCCCTGCTGAGCACCATGAGCCATGAGATGCGCAACGAAGGCAGGTGGGTGGAACAGCGTGGCAGCAACCTCAATGACTCCGGGGCCCCTTTCTACGACGTGTACGAGACCGCCGATGGCCGCCTTGTCGCGCTGGGGGCGGTCGAGGACAGGCTCTGGGAGTCCCTCCTGCGGTTGCTCGGGCTGCACGACGAACCGGTCGACAGATGGGACCGGGCGAACTGGCCATGGTGGCGGGAGCGGCTCGCGACGGTGTTCCGACAGCGCACCCAGGCGCGGTGGTGCGCCCTGGCCGAGCAGGCCGGCGTGTGCCTGTCTCCCGTTCTCACGATGGCGGAGGCGCCCGCCCATCCACACAACACGGCCCGGGCGGTCTTCACCAGGGTGGGCGATGCCGTTCTCCCCTCGCCAGCGCCACGCTTCAGCCGTACGCGGCTGGAACCGATCGCCGAACCTCAGTCCCGTGACGACGACACGGCCGACGTGCTCGCCGAGCTCGGCATCGACGTGCCGCGGCTCGTCGGCGACGCCTCGGGCGGGTAGCCGACGCCGGCGGCAACCGCTGGGCAGCCGCCGAGGCGAACGATCGTCATCGCCATCTGCGCGGTCAGATAGTCGCTGTCGTCGGTGGTGACGCGCAGACCGGTGAGGCGTTCGATGTTGGTGAGCCGGTAGCGCACCGTGTTGGGATGGACGCCCAGTTCGTCGGCGCAGTCGCGCACGTTCCTGGCCAGCCGCAGGAACGGCTCCAGTGTCGACATCAGTTCCACGGACTTGACGGAGCGGTCTCGCAGCAGGGGCCCGAACGTGTCGAGAACGAGCTGGCTGGCCTCGTCGCGGCTGGTCGAGGCCAGCAGGAGCCGTGCCGCGCCGAGATCGTCGGCGGCGAGCACGCCCGGCTCGGCGTCCGAGAGATGTTCACGGATGCACTTCAGGACCTGCTGGGCCTCCCGGTGGGCTCGGTGGTCGTCCCCGGGGGCCTCCACCACCGTCGAGATCGCCGCACAGAGCTGGCCTTCCGGACTGAGTTCGGCGAGCACGACACGCAGCCGGGCCCTCACCCATTCGACCGCCTCCCGCCGGTCGCACTCCCTCGGCACCTCGATGATCACCGCGATGTCGCTGCCGGACCAGGCCGCCAGCGCGCTTGACGGTGACTCCCGGTCGGTCAGGATCTGGGCCACCTGCCGTGACATGACGCGGTTCGCCGAACCGCTGTCCCGCGCGGCCACGAGGCAGACCACCCGCCGCGCGGTGAGGTCGACGCCGAGCGAGCGAGCCCGTTCCTCGAGCTCCCGCTCGCCACGGATCAGGCTTCCCACGAGGGCCTCGACCGCATGCCATTCCATGTCCTGGTCGATCCTGCTCCGCAGACGCTCAAGAGCGATGTTGTGCGCGGCCCTGCGCACGATGACGTCATCGAGCTGACCGAACCGGCCGGCGGCCTCGACGACGACGACGTAGCCCTGCCGCTGTCCGTTGAGTTCGATCGAGGTCAGCAGGAGCCGATGGTTGATGCCGGCCTGCGGCAGCGGCGGGATGCACTGCGGGCGTCCGGACTCGAGTGACTCCGTGACGGGCTCGACCGAGGGATGATGCCGGATGTCGCCCAACGACCGGAGTCGCACGCGCAGGTCGTCCGTCGCGCCGGCGCAGGACAGGCAGCGGAAGTCCACGTCGTAGATGGCGCAGGGCTTCGACAGCAGTTGCGCGACCGTCTCCCCCAGCTCACGGACCCCCCAGCCGCTCAGCGCGATATCCGCGAGCTGCCCCTCCATGCGACGAGCGCGCTGCAGCATCTCCAGCTGCCTGGCCTGTACGTGGAGGCTGTCCCTGAGCTGGGAGGTCAGTTGCACCTGGTTGATCGCCGTGGCCGCGAGCTCGGCGAACGACAACGCCAGCTCCTGGTCCGGCTGTGAGAACTCCATCGTGGTGTCCTCGGTGTCGAGACACAGAATCCCGATTACCTCGCCGCGGAGCCTCATGGGGATTCCCAGCACCGAGCGTGCCCGCCAGCGACGCATCGCGGCGTGCACCGGCCGGGGATCCACCAGCGTGTTCGTGAGCATCACGGGCCGGCCGGTGTCGAGGATTTCCCGGGTGAAGTTGTCCCCGGGCATTCCGCTGACCAGCTGTTTTACGGGTATGTCGATGTCCCGGGCAGCGTGCGCGGCCTTGCCGTGCAACAGACCGGTCTCCCGGTCGCGCAGATGCAGACTGCACCGGTCGGCGCCTGTCAGCTCGCTGAGGGTGTCGACAATAAGATGGAAGATCGTGTCAAGGTCGCGTTCTTCGGCCAGCGCGCCAGCCAGTTTCCGGAACGCGGCAAGTTCCTTGTGTTCCCTGTGCTCGCCACCCACCTCGGGGGCGCGCTCGGACGGTTGCCGCATACCGGTCACGTCCGGTATCTGTTGATGCTCCGATCCGGCCTGGCGAACCCCGCTCATGTCCTGTCCGAGACCCCCGTCCGCAGGTCGCCTGAACCATGGATGCGGATGCCTTCCATGGCAGCAAACAGCCAGCAACGGTCTCTGTCAACGGCGCCCGGGCCCGGCCCCCTCGACCGGCGGTGGCGCTGCCGGTGACGCCGGCTGCCCGCCCGCGGCGGCCGACGGGCCAGCTGACGGATCTCCACCCAGTCCTGCACTCTCAGCACCCCCACCGTCAACCGGGGCCCATTTCCGCCCATGGGCAGCGGGTCAGTGTTCAACTGTCGCCCACGGTCCCGCCGGGCGGGTTTTGGAGCGGGGTCCAAAAGGCCGGACGCGGCGTTGCTGCGCACCCGGGGATCCGCCGCTAGCGTTCGCCCTCGCTCAGCCAGGTTGTGAGCCGGAGCACAGTTCCAGCTTCCGCGAATTCCAGGGAGTGCCGACGTGACGGGCGCGTCCATCTGCTTCGCCGGAAGGCCCCCGCGGCGGAAACCCTCCGGCGGGCACGAACGACGAGAGAGGGGACGTCACCTCTCCCACCCACCCGAACAGCCGTCCTGGCCAACGACGCTACGCGCGGCCTGTGGCTGGCCGACCCCGTGGATCATGCCGCAACGCTGCTGACAGGCCTGGTCATCAGCGCCCCCGCCCGCCGAGGCCCAGACCCTGATCTCCCCGGCCGGGGCAGGCCGCGGCCTCCGGCTCTGCCTCCCATCCCGATCCGACACACCACCGACAGGGAGAACGATGATCCATCTGAGGGCAGTGAGGCGTTCGGCATCCGGCATGCTCGCCGCCGTGACCGCGGTGGCGCTTGTCGCCGCGGCCGGGTGTTCCTCCTCCGGACCGGACTTACCCGACGCCACGGGCGGCGGCGCCACGTCGGCCTCCGGGGACGGCTACACCGCCACGGCGCGGGAAGCGGTCGACGCGGCCTACAGAGGCCTCTACAGCGCACCTGCCAAGGGCGGTCCCAGCGCCCAGAAGGGAAAGAACATCTGGGTGATTCCGTGTTCTTCGGCGCTGTTCGGCTGTTCCGAACCCGCCACGGCCATCCAGGAGGCAGCCAGGGTGCTGGACTGGAAAATCACGACGGCAGACGGCAAGGCCAGTCCCGCGGGCTATACGGCCGCCCTCAACCAGGCGGTCGCGGCACACGCGGACGGCATCATCACCATCGCGATCGACTGCCCACCGGCCAGGGCCGGGCTCCAGGCGGCGAAGAACGCCCGTATTCCGACGGTGGCCGTATGGGCCTACGACTGCGACGACCCCAAAGCAGGCGGCGGCGCGTCGCTGTACTCGGCGACCATCAATTCCAGTGGCACCCCTCCCCAGTTCGGTACCAGGTGGGGCACGTTGAAGGCCGACTATGCGATCGCCGCCACCGGAGGCAGGGCGAAGGTCCTACTGATCACGCACCCGGACTTCGTCGTCACCCAGTACGAGGAGGCCGGATATCGAGAAGAACTGGCCAGGTGCGGCGGATGCCGGATCGTCGACACGGTCGCTATCACCGGTCAGGACCTCGGCAACCCGGCGACGACGGCACAGAAGGTCGCCACGGCGTTGCAGAAGCATCCTGAGGCGAACGTCGTGGACGCTCCCGACGACACCACCATGGCCGAGATCTCCCAGGTCATCACCGCAAGCCAGCACTCCGGTCTCGTCGTGGTGGCCGGCGAGGGCTACCCGTCGACCGTGGCCCTTATTCGCAGGAAGGTGGTCACCGCCGCCGTCGGCGTTCCCGCGAACTGGCTCGGCTGGGAGGGCGCGGACGCGATGAACCGGGTTCTGGCCGGCGAGACGACCATCCCGGACCAGGGGGCCAGCTTCCAGATCATCGACGCCGACCACGCTCTGCCCGCCTCCGACAGCCAGTCCTGGACGCCGTCGGTCGACTACCGGGCCGCGTTCACCGCGAACTGGACCGGCTGACGTCAACCGCCGCGATGCCCGTGCCGCCCGGGATCCGTGGGACGGCACGGACATCGCCATACCGGACCACACAGCCGGACCACACAGGAGGACAGATGACCGCCGTCGGCGAGGCGCAGTCTCCGCGGACCACCGCTCCGGCGATCCGCGTCAACGCGGTCTCCAAGACCTTCGGTGGCACCCGCGCGCTACGCGATGTCAGCTTCGAGGTCCCCCGCGCCTCGGTACACGCGCTGTGCGGCGGAAACGGATCGGGCAAGTCGACGCTCATCAAGATCCTGGCCGGGGTGCACCAGGCTGACAGCGGCACGATCGAGATTGACGGCCACGTCCACGACGCGACCCGGACGAACCCGGGGTGGGCCGGTTCGAACGGGCTCTACTTCGTCCATCAGGCGGTGGGCACGTTCCCGTCGATGACGGTGGCCGAGAACTTCGCCGTCAGCTCGGCCTTCGGCGCGAGGAGCCTGGCTCCGGTCTCGTGGCGGGCGCTGCACCGGCGCGTCCAGAAGGTGCTGGAGCGGTTCGAGATCGACGTCTCACCAAAGACGATCATGGCGCAGGTTCCGCCCGCCACGCGGACGATGATCGCGGTCGCCCGCGCGCTGCAGTACGAGGCCGAGGCCGGGCGGGGCACGCTGGTCCTCGACGAGCCTACCGCGTCGCTTCCGGCCGAGGAGGCGCAGGCGGTGCTCGACGCCATGCGTGGTTACGCGCGGCGCGGCCACGCCGTCGTCTTCGTGTCGCATCGGCTGTCCGAGCTGCTGGCGGTGTCGGACAGCGCGACCTTCCTGAGAGACGGGCAGCATGTCCGGACCTGCGACGCCGCGGACCTCGACGAGAGCAGCCTGGTCCAACTGATCACGGGACATGCTCCGGTCGCGCCGAGCAGGAATACCGTCGGTACCGACCAGGCCGAGGTCCGGCTGCGGCTTGAGAACCTCGCGGTCGGATCACTGGACGACATCTGCCTGCAGGTGCGCGCCGGGGAGGTCGTCGGAATCGCCGGGCTGCTCGGCTCGGGCCGGTCGACGTTGCTGCAGTCGCTGTTCGGGGTCAGGCCGGCTCGGGGAGGCCGGGCGACCCTCGACGGCGTCGAGCTGACAGCCAACGACGTCCCCGCCGCCATCAGGGGCGGCATCGCCTACGTCCCCGAGGACCGCGCCGGACAGGCCGCGTTCGCCGAGCTTTCCGTACGCGCGAACCTGAGCGCGCCGAGCCTGCGGCGCTACTGGAACCGGGTCTGGCTGCGGCGTGCGGCCGAACGTTGCGACGCCCAGAGCGTCATCGAGCGATACAAGATCAAGGTCGACGGGCCCGAAGCGTACTTCGCCACCATGTCCGGCGGAAACCAGCAGAAGGTGGTGCTGGCGCGCTGGCTGGAACTGGCGCCGCGGCTGCTGCTGCTCGACGAGCCGACCCAGGGCGTCGACATCGGCGCCCGTACAGCGATCCACCAGCTCGTCCGCCAGGTCGCGGCCGCCGGGACCGCGGTGCTGCTCGTCAGCTCCGATCCTCAGGAACTCGTCGACGCGTGCGACCGGGTGGTCGGTGTCCACAGCGGGCGGATCACGGGCGAGGCGTCGGGCGCCGACCTGACCGTGCGGCGCTGTACCGAACTCGGTCACGGGCTGGGCGCACCGTCCGGAGCGCGCACACCGACGTCGCGCGCCCTCGGCCCACGGACACCCGCCACCCACCCACCGACCAGCATGGAGCCTCGAACATCATGACAGCGACCGCCACCGACCAGCGTCCGAACAGTCCCGCACCCCCCGGCTCAGGACGTCCGCCACGCCGTGCGAACTGGCCGGGCGGGGCGCGGTGGCTCTCCCTCGGCGAGCGGTTCGGCCTCCTGGTACTGATCGTTGCCATCATCGTCGCCTGGTCGGTGCGGTTCCCCGACACGTTCGCCACCGTACACAACTGGCAGATCATCGGCAGTTCACAGTCAGTGAATCTGATCATTGCGCTGGCGCTGATGGTCCCGCTCCTGAGCAACAACTTCGATCTCTCGGTCGGGTCCACCGCCAGCCTGGCGTCGATGCTCACCGCGGGCCTCATGGCGCGCAACGGATGGAACCTGCTCGAAGCCGTACTGATGGTTCTGGTCATAGGTCTGCTGATCGGGGCCGTCAACGGGCTGCTCGTCACACGGTTCGGGCTCAACGGGCTCATCGCCACCCTCGGATCGGCGACCGTGCTCGACGGGACGCAGAGCTGGTACAGCCACAACCTCAGCATCTCCTCCGGCTTCTCGCAGAAGCTGGTCGACTTCGGGACCGCCACGGTCTGGAAGATCCCGTGGCTGACCGTCGTCGCCCTGCTCATCGCGCTGGTGACCGGATACGTCGTCGCGCAGACGCCGTTCGGTCGCAGGCTCGTGGCTGTCGGGTCGTCGAGCCCGGCAGCCCGCCTGGTCGGCGTGCGAGTGGACCGACTGGTGCTGGCGAGCTACATGACGTCCGGAGGGCTCGCCGCGGCCGGCGGGGTGCTCCTGCTGGCGCAGCAGGGCAGCGCGACCCCCGGCACGACCGGCATCGGTGTCCTTCTCCCAGCTCTTGCCGCCGTCTACCTGGGAGCGTCCACGTGGACGCCCGGTCAGTTCAACGTCGTGGGAACGATCCTCGGCCTGGTCCTGGTCGCCGTGATCGTCAGCGGCCTGACCCTCGGCGGTGCCGCAACGTGGGTCAGCGGTGTTGCCGACGGCGGCGCGCTGATCCTCGCGGTCGGCGCGTCAGCGGCATTCAGACGCAGGCGGCGAGGCGCGTGACC
>NZ_CEVIVC010000004.1:9054-20421 GCF_982290645.1 Protofrankia sp. CiP1_Cm_nod4 | reverse complement strand
GTCCGGACTCGGCCGAGCGGCCGCGACCGCGCTGGCAGAGGCCGGTGCCCGGATCGCGGTTCTGGACCTGCCCACGGCGCCCGGAGACGACGTGGCCAAAGGCCTCCCGACGGAGGCGGTCTTCGCGCCGACCGACGTCACGGACGAGGACGCCGTCACGGCCGCGCTGGACGCCGCCGCCGCACTGGGCGACATCCGCATCGTGGTCAACTGTGCCGGCGTTGGCACACCCGGCCGGATCCTGTCGCGCCGCGGCGAGGTCATGCCTCTCGCCCAGTTCGCCCAGCTCGTCCATGTCAACCTGGTGGGCACGTTCAACGTGATCCGGCTCGCCGCGGAGCGGATCGCCAGGGCGGAGCTGGTCGACGGCGAACGCGGTGTGATCGTCAATACCGCGTCGGTGGCGGCCTTCGACGGGCAGATCGGGCAGGTGGCCTACTCGGCGTCCAAGGGCGGCGTGGTGGGGATGACCCTCCCGCTCGCCCGAGATCTGGCCGACCGACAGATCCGGGTCGTGACGATCGCTCCCGGCCTGTTCAGGACTCCGATGCTGGAGGGTCTGCCGCAGCAGGCCCAGGACTCTCTCGGCACCCAGACGCCCCATCCGTCGCGGCTGGGCGAGCCGACCGAGTACGCGGCGCTGGTCGAGCACATCGTCGCCAACCCCATGCTCAACGGCGAGGTGATCCGGCTCGACGGGGCGATCCGGCTGGCACCCCGGTGAGGACACCCCTGCATGGCAGCCTCGACGGGCCCCTCCCGCGGGCCCGCGCCGGCTCCGCGGCGGAGGCCCGCGCGAGCGGACCGCTCAGCGGCGTGACAGTGCTGGAACTGCCGGCCATCGGGCCTGTGCCGTTTCTCGGCATGTTGCTGGCCGACCTCGGTGCGGAGGTGGTCCGTATTCAGAAACCGGCGGCGAAGCGCAGCAGCCTTGACGAGGTGTTCATCGCCGGCCCGCTCGGCCGCGGACGACGACACCTTGAACTGGACCTTCACGCGCACGGCGCGGGCGACGTCGTCCTGCGCCTGGCCGAGCGATCAGACGTTCTGATCGAAGGATTTCGTCCCGGCGTCGCCGAGCGCCTCGGCATCGGCCCCGACGAAGCGCTGTCCCGCAATCCTCGGCTCGTCTACGGCCGCCTGACCGGTTGGGGCCAGGACGGACCACTCGCGCGGACCGCCGGCCACGACATCACCTACCTCGCCATCTCCGGCCTTCTGCACGGAATCGGCACCAGACAGGGGCCGCCCACACCGCCGGTGAACTACCTGGCGGACTTCGCCGGCGGATCCCTCTTCCTCGGTATGGGGCTGTTGGCGGCGGTACTTCACGCCCGGACGTCCGGGGCCGGCCAGGTCATTGACGCCGCGATGGTCGAGGGCGCCGCATATCTCGGAACGATGACACGCACGCTGCTCGGCTCCGGCTCGTGGCGCGACGAGCGCGGATCGAACCTGCTTGACGGCGGTAGTCCGAACTACCGGTGCTACGAGTGCGCCGACGGCCGTTGGGTGGCCATGGGCGCGCTCGAGCCGCAGTTCTGGCAGACATTCTGCGAGGCCATCGGATCCGACCCGACGCAGGTGCCGTCACCGTACGATCGCGGCCAGTCGGATGCTGTCGAGTCATGGCTCACCGGCACCTTCAGGAGCAGGACCCGTGACGAGTGGGCCGAACTGTTCGCGCCCCTCGACGCCTGCGTGGCACCCGTCCTGAGCCTCACCGAAGCGCCAGAACACCCACACAACGTCGCCAGACAGGCCTACACCGAGTTCGAGGACACGCTGGTCGCGCTGCCTGCACCCAGGTTCTCCGGCACGCCGACGACCCTCGCCGCGGGCGGCAACGCCGCAGCCGACGGGCCGGAGATCCTGCGGCAGCTGGGTTACGACGAGACCGGGCTGGCCGCACTTCGCGCGTCAGGGGCGATCACGTAACCGGCTGCCGCGCCGAACAGCGGCCGACGGCTCTCGCTTCTTGCGGACAGGGCTTCAGCCAGATCAGGACCGTCGAACGACCGGTCCATCAGCCGGGCCGTACGCTCCAGCGCCCGCGTCTCGTTGTCCTCAAGGTCGGCGTACACCTGCGCCTTGATCACTGCCAGTGAGGTCGGCGCACAGTTCAGGGCGAGGTCGGTCGCGTACTCCACAGCCGCGGTGAAGACGTCAGCGACCGGCACGGCGAACTGCACAAGCCCCATCTCGAGGGCCTCGGCGCCGGTGATCACCCTTCCGCTCAGGAGCAGATCAAGCGCACGGCCGACACCGAGCGCACGCGGTAACAGCCACGACAGGCCATATTCCGCGACCAGCCCGAGGCGGGCAAAAGTCGTGGCGATCTTCGCCTCACGCGCGGCGAACCGAACGTCGCTGCCCATCATGTACGCGAAACCGATTCCCGCCACCGGCCCGTTCACCGCGGCTATGACCGGGGTGGACAGGCGATGCACAAAGCTGGGCATGTCCTCCTGCACCGGGATGAAGGCGCGTATGGCGGCTGGACCGCCACGGAGCACCTCGACGTCGGCACCAGAACAGAAGCCCCGGCCGCTGCCGGTCACAACAATCGCCCGCACGCGCGGATCCCGGTCCAGTTGACGCATCGCCACGGCATACGCATCCCCCATCGTGCGGGTGAACGCATTCAGGGTGCCGGGTCTGTTGAACCGCACCACGGCAACAGGTCCGTGATGATCGATCTCGATTTCAGCGGTCAACGCACTCTGCATCCCCTGATTCTGTCGCGGCCAGGGGAGGGCCGTTCGGGACGAATATGTACGCGCGTACAGGAACGCCGGCGCTCGGGAGGCGCACTATCACCGATCCGGGTGCGGCCGAACTGGTCAGCGATCTCGTGGGCGGTGCGCCCGGCGCGGTCCGCCTCGGTGGCGACGGTTCCGTGCACGGTGTGGGGGTACGACCCAGCCGCGCCGACGGTCCGAGCCGCGACCGACAGGCCGGTGTGACGTCCCCTGGCCGCATCCGGGACACCCGGTACGCTACTGGCGAATCGAATGATCTAATGGGCCGCACCGGGCGAGTGAGTGCGAGATGGGTGGGTTTCGTCGTGAGCTACACACTGCAGTGTCCCAAGTGCCACGGGGTGATGCGGACCTACAGCCGCAGCGGCGTGCAGATCGAGCAGTGCGACAACTGCCGGGGAATCTTCCTTGACTACGGGGAGCTGGAAGCCATCAGCCGGCTTGAAGGGCAGTTCAACCAGCCCCCGCCGCCCCCGCCGCAGTACACACAGCCCGCGCAGTACGCCCAGCCCGCGTGGGGCGTGCCGCATGGGGGCCACCACGGCGGGCACGGCCATCACGGCCATAGCGGTCACGGCCACCACGGCTTCGCCAAGCTGTTCTTCTCCTCCTGACCGGATCCGCAAGGGCTGTTTCTCGACGGCCGTATCCCGTGTCGTCACGTGACAGGGCCCCGGGACCGCACCGGATATCCGGTCGCGGCACCGGGGCCCTTTCACGTGGCGACGTCCGGTCGCGGAGGACGACATCGAGGGAGTGGACGGCCAGGCCAGGTGGCTGGTCAGGAGGCGACGGCCTTCGTGCCGAGCAGGCTTTTCAGGTCGCCCCAGAACGCCGAGGACGCGTCGACCTCCGGCCCCAGGCGCAGCAGGAGGTTGCTGCGGCGGGGGCTTTCCAGCCGGATGTGCACCGGGGTGTTCCCCGGATGGGTGGCCAGGATCAGGCGCAGCTCGTCGACGAGGCCCGGGGTCACCTTGTGCGTGGGCAGGGAAATCAGCACCGGCGGTCCGGCGTCCGGATTCACGCTCACGTCGAGTGTGGTCAGGTCGTGGGCGAAGATGCTGATGGAGCCGTCGCGTTCGTTGATGCGCCCGCGGACGGAGACCACCGCGTCGGGTACGAGCTGCTCGGAATACACCTCGTAGCTCTTCGGGAAGAACAGGACCTCGACCGACGCGTCCAGGTCCTCGACGGTGACGATGGCCCAGAGGTTGCCGTTGTTCTTGTTGACCCGCCGGTCGATTTTCGCGATCACGCCGGCGATCTGCACCTCGCCCTCACCGCGGCCGCTGTCGAGAAGGTCGATGATCCGGGTGTCCCGGTTGCGGTCCAGAATCCGCTGGGTGCCTTCCAGCGGATGGCTGGAGACGTACAGGCCGAGCATTTCGCGTTCCTGCGCGAGAAGTTCCGGGCGCGGCCACTCGGCGGCGCTGAGATCCAGCCCGAGGCCGATTTTCATCGACTCGTCCGGCTCGTCACCGCCACCGCCACCGCCACCGAAAAGGTCGAACTGGCCGAACGCCTCGTTGCGTTTCGTGCCGATGACGGCGTCGACCGCGGTTTCGTGGACCTGTGACAGGGCACGGCGGTTGTGCCCGAGGGAGTCGAACGCGCCCGCTTTGATCAGGGAGTCGACGACACGCTTGTTGCAGACCGCGATCTCGACCTTCTCCAGGAAGTCCGGGAACGACGCGTAGTCGCCCTTCCGTTCCCGGGTGGCGGCGATCGAGGCGACGACGTTCGCCCCCACGTTACGGATCGCGCCGAGGCCGAAACGGATGTCGTCGCCGACCGGGGTGAAGTAGAGCGTCGACTCGTTCACGTCGGGCGGCAGCACCCGGATGCCCATCTTGCGGCATTCGGCGAGATACACCGCCATCTTGTCCTTGTCGTCCCCGACGGAGGTCAGCAGTGCCGCCATGTACTCGGCCGGGAAGTTCGCCTTCAGATAGGCGGTCCAGAACGAGACGACGCCGTAACCGGCCGTGTGGGACTTGTTGAACCCGTATCCGGAGAAGGGGACCAGCACGTCCCACAGCGCCTGGGCGGCCTCGGTGGAGTAGCCCTTCTTCGCCATGCCGGCCATGAACTCCGCGTGGTTGGCGTCCAGCACCTCCTTCTTCTTCTTGCCCATGGCGCGGCGCAGCAGGTCGGCCTCGCCCAGGGTGTAGCCGGCGAGTTCCCGCGCGATGGTCATGACCTGCTCCTGGTAGACCACCAGGTGGTAGGTCTCGCCGAGAATGTCCTCCAGTCGGTCCTTAAGCTCGGTGTGGATCGGGGTGACGGGCTTGCGGCCGTTCTTGCGGTCGGCGTACTCGATGTGGGAGTTGGCCGCCATCGGCCCCGGCCGGTACAGCGCGAGAACGGCGGCGATGTCCTCGAACTTCGTCGGGGCCATCAGCCGCAGCAGGCTGCGCATGGGGCCGCCGTCGAGCTGGAAGACGCCGAGGGTGTCCCCGCGGGCCATCAGCTGGAAGGTCGGGGTGTCCGCCAGCGGGAGCTTCTGCAGGTCGATGTCGACGCCACGGTTCTTGCGCACGTTGAGGATCGCGTCGTCGATGACGGTGAGGTTGCGCAGGCCGAGGAAGTCCATCTTCAGCAGGCCCATGTCCTCGCACTGCGGGAACGGGAAACCCGTGATGATGGCGCCGTCGGCGTCCCGCCGGTGGATCGGCAGGACGTCCAGCAGCGGCTCGGAGCAGAGGATCACCCCGGCCGCGTGCACCCCCGTCCCGCGGGTGAGGCCCTCCAGCCCACGCGCGGTGTCAATAATCTTGCGGACGTCCTGGTCGGTCTCGTAGAGGCCGCGCACCTCGGCGGCCTCGCTGTACCGCTCGTGCGCGGGGTCGAGGATGCCGGACAGCGGAATGCCCTTGCCGAACACGTCCGGGGGCATCGCCTTGGTGATTTTGTCGCCGAGGGCGTACGGGTAGCCCAGCACCCGGCACGAGTCCTTGACCGCGGCTTTCGCCTTGATCGTGCCGAAGGTGAGGATCTGGCACACCCGGTCCTCGCCGTACCGCTCGGTGACATAACGGATCATGTCACCGCGGCGGCGTTCGTCGAAGTCGAGGTCGATGTCCGGCGGGGAGATGCGGTCGGGGTTGAGGAACCGCTCGAAGATCAGCCGGTGCTCGATCGGGTCGAGCTCGGTGACGCCGAGGACGTAGGAGACCATCGACCCGGTCGCCGAACCACGCCCCGGGCCGACCCGGATACCCTTCTCCCGGGCGTACCGGCAGATGTCGGCGACGACGAGGAAGTAGGCCGGGAAACCCATGTTGGCGATGACGCCGATCTCGTACTCGACCCGGTCGAGAACCTCCTGCGGCGGATTCGCGCCGAAGCGGTGCTCGACGCCGCGGGCCACCTCCTTGCGCAGCCACGAGAGCTGGTCCTCCCCCGCCGGGACGGGGAACCGCGGCATCCGGTCGACATAGGCGAAGACGTCGTCGTACGGCTCGACCCGTTCGGCGATCAGAAGCGAACTGTCGCACGCGCCGGGAACCTGGTCGTCCCACAGGTCGCGCATCTCCTCGGGGCTTTTCAGGTAGTAGCCGTCGCCGTCGAACCTGAAACGTTTCGGGTCGTCGAGCCGTTTCCCGGTGCCGACGCACAACAACGCGCTGTGCGAGTCGGCCTGGTCCTTGGTGACGTAGTGGCTGTCGTTCGTGGCCAACGGCCGCAGATCGAGCCGGCGGGCGACGTCGAGCAGGCCGTCGCGGACCTTCCGTTCGATCGCGAGCCCGTGGTCCATCAGTTCCAGGAAATAGTTCTCCGGGCCGAAGATGTCCCGGTAGGTGGCCGCGGCCTGCAGCGCCTTGTCGAACTGGTTCAGCCGCAGCCGGGTCTGTACCACGCCGGACGGGCAGCCGGTCGTGGCGATGATTCCCTCGGCGTGCTCGGCGATCAGCTCCTGGTCCATCCGGGGCTTGCGGTAGTAGCCGTCGAGCGAGGCGATACTGCTCAGCTGGAAAAGATTGCGCAGCCCCGTCGAGTTGGCCGCCAGCATTGTCATGTGGGTGTAGGCACCACCGCCGGAGACATCGCCGCCCTCACCGTCCGGATCGGCGTCGCGCTGCCCGCCGTCACCCCAGAAGACGGGTTTCTTGTGGTGCCGGGCCTCCGGTGCGACATAGGCTTCTATACCGATGACCGGTGTGATGCCGGCCTTTTTCGCGGCCTGGTGGAACTCGTAGGAACCGAACATGTTGCCGTGGTCGGTCATCCCCACCGCGGGCATGCCCAGCCGGGCCGCTTCGGCGAACAGCAGGCCGACCTTCGCCGCACCGTCCAACATCGAGTACTCGGTGTGCACGTGCAGGTGGACGAAGGAATCACCCTTGGACATTGGTCCCCTTTCGCACCGTACGGCCTCGACGAAGACCTTAACGCCTGGGCGCTCCCACCCGGGGCCTCCCCACATCGCGCGTCGAGTAGGCGTGTCGGACAGCCGCTCCCATTATCACAATTCGATCAACAATCGCAAATCAGGATGCTGGTCCTACGCATTGCCACGCCTTGTTCTACGCATTGCCATGCCCCGCCCACCGGACGCCGGAAGATCGAAGAATCGGCACTGGAAGCCAGCCACACCGTTCTCGGCCGATCACGGGCGGCTACAAGTATCCGCGTGCGCTCCGGACGGCCGGGCCGTCGACAGCGGAAGGACCGTACGGCCGCCCGGCCGGCCGGGCCCGGAGCCCGGCCCCGTGATCGTGGGTGCGCCGCTCGGGCCGGCGCGGCCGCTCAGAGCAACAGATCGGCGGGGCGCACGGTGACGGGGAAGGGCTCGGTGAGCTCGCGGCGGTCGCCGCCGCGGACGGTGTCGACGACCTCGTAGATGCCATGGCGGCCAAGCCGGTGGACGGTCATCGACGGGACCTGCGGATCGATGATCCAATAGGAACGGATACCGGCCTCCTGGTAGGCGGTCCGCTTGCGCCGGGTGTCGTACGTGCGGCCGTAACGGGAGAGGACCTCGACCACGAGGACGGGCAGGACCGCCTCCTGGTCGGGCAGGACGAGGACGTCCGGCTGGAACTTCCTGGTCACCGACACGGGCACGTCGAACGGCGCGATCAGAGTGCGCGCCGGGCCGACCTCACCCGCACGGAGGATCATCCCGAGGTTGAGCACGACCCGCTGGTGACGGTAGCTGGGGGCGGGGCTCACGACGACGACACCGTCGAGGAGTTCCCAGCGCCGCTGGCCGTGGGGCGCGTGCTCGAGGGCGTCGGCTGTGTAGCCGCCGGGCTCGACAGCCCGCAGGAAGGCCAGGCCCTCGTCGAAGTCGATCCGGCTGACCGGCAGCGGCCAGCCGGCCAGGCCGGCGATGTCCACCGGCCCGCCGGCCGGCTCGCGGGCCGGCTCGCGGGCAGCCGGGTCATGCTTTACCGCCACAGCTGTCATGGTGCCACTCCTTCGTTGACCGGACGGCACGTTTGCTGCAAAGCATACGCCATGGTGTGACGTTCCTCTGGCGATACGTCGACAGTGCCCACCCGGTAGATCTCCGCATCCACCCGCCGGATCTCCACCCAGTGGATGCCACCCGACATCTGCCCACCCGGTAGACGTCGGTCCGGCAGGCCACGGCAAACCCACGGGCCGAATCATCCGATTCATTGACACTTGTGCGAGAACAGTGGAACTCTCAGCCGTAAACGTCAGGGGGCGGCGGAGGTGCCGGTCGGCCGGCCTCAACGGAAGCGCACCTCCGCGCACAGGCGAGGTACACGATGATCAGCCGTACGCAATGATCAGCCGAAGCCGGCTGTTGGCGGTGGGCGGGGTGGCGTTCACGCTGCTGCTGGCGATGGTCGTCGTCGTCCTGTCGGGAGGCGCAGCCCTCCCGTTCGCGCTCGGCAGCGTCGGTTCCTTCGGCGTCGCCGGCGCCTCGATCGACACCGGCGAGCCGGCTCAGCCGGGCAGCTTCACGCTGGTACCCAGCATCGACGGGAACTCGGCCCCGGACGGCGGCCAGCTGCCGGCGGGCGAGATCTACATGAAACAGGCGCTGATCGACGGGCTGGTCCTGGAGAAGGCATTCGAACTGCCCGGCGGGCTGGGTACCTGGAAACTACGGATCAACGCTCCCGGACGGACGAAGGTGACCGGCCTCACGCTCGGC
The DNA here is from genome assembly GCF_982290645.1 of Protofrankia sp. CiP1_Cm_nod4. Classification (NCBI taxonomy): domain Bacteria; kingdom Bacillati; phylum Actinomycetota; class Actinomycetes; order Frankiales; family Frankiaceae; genus Protofrankia; species Protofrankia sp. CiP1_Cm_nod4. Next base: position 11,526 of record NZ_CEVIVC010000004.1, on the reverse strand, counting down.
GCGTCCCGGATCTGCGTGGAATCGATCGATTTCCACGGGGTCGCCATCGACGCCGCCGGCGGCGCTCCGCTCGCCTCCATCCGGCTGGACGCCGGCCGGGTCGTGCTGGTCGGCGCCGGGGTCGAGGCGACGAGCCTGCGGTCGACCGGCCTCTCGCTGGGCAGCATCCAGGTCGGCATCGAGCGCGGCGGCTACGACCCGCAGAAATTCCGTTGCCTGGCATGAATGCTTCGCGCAAGCGGCCGGACGGCCCTCACACGAACGACCGGACGGCACGATCCCACCTTTTCACCGCTTTTGCGGCTTACACCGTTCTTACCGCTTTTGCTGCCCGGTTCTCCCGCTCCGCGGTTTCGTGGCCGTCGCCGGCAGGAGGCCCGGCGCCGGCCACGAAACGGTCCGGTGACGCGGGCCCGGTGGCCTGATGGCCCGGCCATGGCCAGCAGGGGCGGCAACGAACGTGTCCGCCACGCCACCGCGTCCGCACCGCCCGGCCCACCTGGCGAAGCCGGCCCACCCGGCGCGGCCGGCCCGCCCGGCGAAGCCGCCCCGTCGCCACCGCGAGCGCGCCCGGCCCGTGGTGGCGACGGCCCGGCCGCTGTCCGACGACCGGCTGTCGGCAGCCGGGACGCCGTGGCGGGCAGCCGTGCCGACCATGGCCGGCGGGGCCGCCATCTGCTACTTCAGCTTCTCGTTCGGCCCGGCCTTCTTCGCCGCCGACGTTGCCGTGTACGGGCTGGCTGTCGGTCTGCTCATCGTCGCGTTCGGCCTGCTGATGCTCTGGTATCCGGGCGCGTGCGCGGCGCTGGGCCTGCTGTCGGTCATCGGCGGCCTGATCGCCTTCCCGATCGCCGCCGGCGGGCTGGGGGCCGGCTCGCTGCTGGCGATCATCGGTGGGTCGCTCGCCGCCGCGTGGACCCCGCCACCGCACGGCGCGTTCCTCGCCGTGCGCGCCGCCCGCGCCGGCGTGCGGGCCGCGGCGGCGGCCATCGACCTGGCGCTGGCCGGCGTCATCGTCGTCGGCCTCTACGCGACCGTCCTGAACGGGCCGGTCAAGGAGCACATCGCCGTCTGGTACGCGCTGCATCTGGCGGCCTGGCTGCTGGTTGTCGGGCCGGGCGTCGCCGCCGCCCTGACCCCGGGCCGGCTGCTGCTCGGCATCCGGGTGTTCACGGCGCCGGGCCCGGTAGCCGCGGTAGCCGCGGCGGCACCGGGTGCCGGCCCGGCGACAGGCAGCACCGTGTCGGGCACCGCCGTGTCAGGCAGCACCATGTCAGGCAGCGCCGTGGCGACGGGTACCGCGGCGGTGCCGGCCGCCCGGGCGGTGCTCCGCGAGGCACTGCGCACGGTGGAGGTCGTCGGCACCGTCGAACTCGTGCTGCCGCTCCCCCGGCACGTCGGTCTGGGCCCGGCCGCGCTGTGCGCCGCCGTCGTCACCGCCGGCTGGCTGCTTCTGCTGTGGACCGGCCGCGTACCCCACGACCTGATCCCACGCACACGGACGGTCTCGCTGCGCGTAGTCACCGCCCCGACGGCGTCCTCCCTGGCAGGGCCCGCCCCGGCCGCGGGCTCCCCGCCTGCCGACACCCGGCCCGCGGCCGCGGTCACGAGTTCCTCGGTTTCGGATGCCCAGCCCACGGCCGCGGATTCCCCGCCTCCCGATTCCGCTGTTCCGCCTTCTCCGCTGCCAGCCGCGGGGGTCCTGCCCCGCACCGCCCCGGATTCCGCCGCCCCGGATTCCGCCGCCCTGGATTCCGCCGTCCTGGATTCCGCGGCCGAGCCCGACCGGCATGCCACGGGCCCGGCACCGGACCCGGACGCCCGGTGACCCGTTTCCCACGCCACCTCGGCGCGTCGTTGTCCCTGCTGGTCGTGGGCTCGGCCGTCCTGATCATCGGCATGGCCGGCACGGCCTCGGCGCGTGCCGGGGGCGCCAACACGTTCCACTGGACGGGCCGGGACATCGAACTGCGACAACTGGCGCTCGGCGGCACGACCAGCCCGGCGGACGGGGCCCCGGCCGCGCTGCTGCGCATCGGCGACCTGGTCAGCGCCGCTGACTTCCGTCTGGAGAAGGAGATCCGCCTCGGCAGGCTCGGAACGTGGACGCTGGAGGTGACCGCGAACACGATAACCACGACCGGCACGCCGGCGGAGGCCGCGGCGGGGAGCGAGGCCTCGGAGGCAAGCGACATCACCGCGCCCTTCACCTGTGTACGGGATGCCGGCGTCCACGGCTCGGGCCGCGGCACGGGGCCGCTGCTGGACCCGTCACTGAACCGTGCGCTCGATGTCGATCCCGCCACCGGCTATCGGGACACCGTCGTCTCGGCGGCGGTCGGCCTGGTCGGGCGCGGCGACGTCCTGCTGACGCTGGGCCGGATATACAGCGAGTCCGGCCGGATCACCATGCCCAGGCTGCGCCTGACCGGCGCCTCGGTGCTGCTGCGCCCCGGCGGCTACTCCCCCGGT
>NZ_CEVIVC010000004.1:8479-9015 GCF_982290645.1 Protofrankia sp. CiP1_Cm_nod4 | reverse complement strand
CTGGACGCGCCGCCGGCGTACTGCGACGGCTCCGCCTCCCAGGACGCCATGTTCCAGGACAGCCTGCCCCAGGGCGGTGGGGCGCAGCGCACCGGGGCACAGGACGACGCCGCGGGCACACGAACGGCCGGTGCCACCTCCGCAGCCACCGTCCCCGCGACAACGCCAGCGACAGCGCCAGCGACCGCCTCCGGCGCGGGCGGTGCGGGAACTCCAGGCCCGGCCGCGCCACCGCCGGGGACTGCCCCCGCACCGACGACACCGGCATCCGGTCAGCCGACGCCGTCCCGACGCTGTCCTCCCCTGGACCTTCTCTGCGTCCTCTCCGGACCCTCGTGATCCGGACCTCGTGATCCGGACCTCGTGACGCTCTCCGAGTGCCCCGCGCCCGACGGAGGCAGAGAAGATCGCCGCGAGTTTGTCATTGTGTACGCCACTGGGGCCGAAAACCGTACACAACGACAAAACAGCACAGATCATGTTCCCCGCGGCTGGCCGCGGACGCCGCCCGCGGCGCCTGATGGCCGGCATCGACA
>NZ_CEVIVC010000004.1:7928-8454 GCF_982290645.1 Protofrankia sp. CiP1_Cm_nod4 | reverse complement strand
ATGGGCGCCCCACCGGCGCACTGCGGCGGCTCCGCTTCCCAGGACGCCATGCCCCAGAACGCTATGTCCCAGTCCCAGTCCCAGTCCCAGGACGCCGGGACACGCAGCACCGGGACGCAGGACGCCGCGGGCACACGAACGGCCGGCGCCATCCCCGCAGCCACCACCCCCGCGACAACGCCCGCGCCAGCGATCGCCTCCGGTGCGGGCAGCGCGGGAGTTCCAGGCCTGGCCGCGCTACCGCCGGAAACGACCCCCGCGCCGATGACACCGGCATCCGGCCAGCCGACGCCGTCCCGACGCTGTCATCCCCTGAACCTGCTCTGCGTCCTCTCCGGACCCCCGTGATCCGGACCCCCGTGACGCTCTCCGAGTGCCCCGCGCCCGGCGGAAGCAGAAAAGATCGCCGCGATTTTGTCGTTGTGTACGCCGCTGGAGCCGAAAAGCGTACACAACGACAAAATCGTCGAGATCATGCTCTCCGCGACTGGCCGCGGACGCCGCCCGCGGCGCCTGATGGCCGGCA
>NZ_CEVIVC010000004.1:5168-7903 GCF_982290645.1 Protofrankia sp. CiP1_Cm_nod4 | reverse complement strand
GCATCGACGGACGTCTGGGCAGCGGCCGGGCCGGCCTGTGCGGGCCGGCCGGCTGGTACCCGGGATGCTCACGTGTTCAGGCGGGCGCGGATCTCCGGGCGTCGTAGCGGCGGGAGTGTGGCCGGCGGCTGGCGGCGGGCCGGCAGCGTGTCGAGCAGCCGGTGGACCGCGGCGCCCACCTCGGCGACCGCCGTCTCGAACGCGTCCCCGGCCGTGGCCGGAGGCTGGCGCAGACCACTGACCTTCCGGACGAACTGGCGGGCGGCCGCCTCGATCTCCTCGTCGGTCGCCGGCGGCTGAAGGCCCCGCAGTTCGGTGATGTTACGACACATGATCCTCACCGTCTCCCCACAGATCCGTATGTACTGGGCGGCCCGCGCGTGCGGGCAGGTCACGTACGTCAGCGTCGCGGCCAGGCCGGAATCCAGTTCGCTGTCCACCCGCTCACCGAAGAGTTCCGAAACCATTCGGACGGAGGATACGGCCGGCGGCAGAATGAGGTCATGCCCAATACGAATCCCACCGTGTGGCTCACCCTGCAGGCCCACAACCCCGCCGTGCTCATCGACTACCTGGTCGAGATCTTCGGTTTCGACCTGGTCGCACGCCACGGCGAAGGCGAGACCGTCGAACACGCCGAACTGCTCTGGCCCGAGGGATCCGGCGGCATCATGCTCGGCGCGTACAAGCCCGAGGGCCACTGGACGCGCGAGCCCGGCACGGCGGGCGGCTATGTGGTGACCAGCGACCCCGATCGGCTGTACGAGCGGGTACTGGCCGCGGGCGCCGACATCATCATCAAGATCAACGAGACGCCCTACGGCTCTCGTGAGTTCGTGGTACGAGACCCGGAGGGCAACCTGTGGGCCTTCGGAACCTACACCGGCGCACCCCGGCAGGAACACCCTTCATAGCACGGAGAATCCCGGACACACCACGCCGCGCTGAATCCGAGGATTCGGAAAGACATTTCAGCCGGCGTTCGAGAGCGTCGACCGAGCAGCTACTGGTCGGCCGCTTGCCGCCCGTCCCGGATTGTCAGAACCTCGCGGGCCAGCCGGGCGCAGCCGGCCTCGAGCTCGGCGTCGTCGGTGAGATCCAGCGACAGACGGGCCCGTATGCCGAGACGCGGCCGGCAGGGCTCTCGTATGACGGTGAGCAGCCTGGTCGCGGCGGTTTCCAGACCGAGGTGCTCCGCCAGGACGTTCTCGAGCTCGGTGAAGTTGCTCTCCAGATATCTGGGGGTGGGCACGGCCAACGTGTATCTGCTCTGTATCACCGCCCGTTCCATCTCGAGTATGAGCGGGACACCGAGGCGGGGAGTGCCTCGTGATCGATACAGACGCGTACTCCCAGCTTCCGGACGCCTACCAGGCGGTCAGGAGCCGGGCCGGGTCGTAGCTGGGCAGACCCGGTACCTGCGTCGTCGTCCGCGTGACAGCGACTGGTGACGCGATGTCACCGCCTGGCACCGCGGCCCGGTCACGCAACAGGTGGTCCAGGTCGGCCTGGGTGAAGGGCTCCTTGTCACGCCATTTGACGGAGCCGACGAAGGTGACCACGTTCGCGCCTTTACCGGGCCGGACTCCTACCAGATCCACCTCGGGTGTGTGGTTACGCGGCCACCAGCCGCCTACGCTCTCAGCGCCGCCGAGCGCGGGATCGTCGATCGCGAGCCTGGTGAGCGCCTGGCGTACCAGCGGTTCCACCGCCCGTCCGCGATAGGCGGCCCAGCCGCCCGTCACCCTGGCTCTGGCGAGGTCGGGCCGGCCACGCTGAATGTCGGCGACGGCGCCTTCCAGGAAGCGTAGCCAGAACCGCAGGTAGGGGTCGGCGACCCGGTAGCGGGACGCCGTACCGACCTTCACTGCCACCGGACGGTCGACCGCGATCACTCTTTTGCCGGCCAGCAGTGCCAGGGCCCGGGTGAGCGGTGTCGATGCCACACCGGCGCGCGCCGCGATCGCGGAGAAGGCCCGGTCTCCAGCACCGATGGCGCGCAGCACGTCACTCGCCTGCAGATCGCGCGGGAACTCCGCGTCGAGAACCCGCTGACCGGTGACGATGAGCTCGGAGTTATCGTCCGAAAGCTGGTCGTCGAGGAACGCCGGCAGGCCACCGGCTCGCCGCCATTCCAGCAGCAGCCGGGGGTATCCACCGGTGATGAGCTGCGCGTCGAACGCCTCCGCCGCACGTTCGCTGCTGAGACCGAGCATGCGCGCCGTGTCACCGACGGAGAACGGCTCGACGACCATCTCCCGAGCCCGCCCGAAGAGCGGCCGGTCGTGCCCGGTCAGCATCTCCATCACGGCGAGGTCACTGCCGATGATGATGAAAAGGACGGGCCGGTTCTCGAACAGCCGGTCCCAGAGCTTCTGCAGGGTGCCGTCGATGCCGGTATCGCGCTCCAGCAGCCAGGGGAACTCGTCGATTACGACGACGGCCGGCGTGTCCACCGGGAGCGCGGCGTGGGTGGCGCGTAGCGCCTGTTCCCAGGTGCTGAAGCCGCCGGCGGTGAGCCCGTCGGCGCCGGGCAGCGTGCAGTCGAGCCGGGCGTCCTCGACGAACCCGTCGAGGTCTCGCTGGAGAGTGGCCTGCCGAGATCCGGTCACGAACAGTTGCGGCAGACCGCTACGGCGCACGAACTCGCTGATCAGCCTGGACTTGCCGGCCTGTCGCCGGCCCCGGACGCTGACCAGCCGGCCCCGGCCGTCACGGACCGCCGCGAGGTGGGC
>NZ_CEVIVC010000004.1:0-4920 GCF_982290645.1 Protofrankia sp. CiP1_Cm_nod4 | reverse complement strand
CTTCAGCCGCCCCAGCTCCTCGGCACGGCCCACGAACTCCTCTTGCACACATCGAGACTAACATCGATGTTACTGACATCCATGTTACTGACATCGACGTCACCAACCTCGACGCTGGTGACAGACGACCGACCGGGATGGCCGCTGTGGGCTGTCGCGCTCCGCCGCGACGACACCAGGGCGTTACTACCTGCCTACTACGATGAACCGGTGGACCAGGTACCTGTGCGGGTGCTCAACCAGGACACCGCAGGCGTCCTGGCACGTGTCGAGCGTGGCGAGACCATCGAGATCACCCGGCACGGCAAGGTGATCGGCCGCATCGTGCCGGCGGCACCCGGCGAGCTGGACGACCTGATCGCGGCGGGCAAGGCCTCCCCGGCCACCGTCACCGGCCCGTTCGTCGCCCCGAAGGGGCCACCGATCAGCGGCCCGGAAGCCGGCGAACTGACCAGACAGCTCCGCGACGAGGAACGCTGGTGATCTATCTGGACACCTCCGCGATCGTGAAGCTGATCAGACCCGAGGCGGAGAGCGACGCCCTGGCCGAATGGCTCAATGCCCGACCGGCCGAGCATATGATCACGTCCAAGCTCTCCGAGGTAGCGATCCCACGGGCGTTACGCCGGGAGGAACCAGCACGGCTGGCGGCGGTGGCCGGCGTTCTCGCTCACCTCGACCGACTGGACATCGACGACGCGGTCCGGGCCACCGCGGGCGCCTACCCCTTCCCTCACCTACGGTCGTTGGACGCCATCCACCTTGGCCACCGCGGACCAGCTCGTCGCGGCAGGGAAAACAGTCAGTGCCTTCGTGACCTATGACAAACGCCTGGCCGCCACCGCCGAAGAACCCGGCCTGGCCGCGGCAGCCCCTGGCCTGGCCATCCCGACGTAAGCGCCCTGCGGCGATCGCATCCTAACCAGTGACCCTGATGCTCTCGTGCGGCCCATCAAGGCCGCCGGTACTCCGGCCACCGTCATCCACTGCAAGCTAACGTCAGCCCAGGTATGAGTCTGCCGATCGCGGAGAACTGTTCGCGCGGAGCCTGGGCGTACTCGTCGAGCCGGACGAAGCGAGACGGGATCGGGTCGTGCAGGGGTGGCCAGCCGGACGCTTTCGGTGAGCGGGATAGGACCGGCGAAGATAGAAGACCCGGTCGGAGCACAGCCAGCCAACGAGGTCGATGGGCAGGTCTACGAGCAGCCAGGCCAGGCGGGTGACGTCGTAGCCTGCATCGAACACGGCGAGGGTGTCCGAGTCGCCGTCGGTGTAGCGGCCGGCGGCGGCGAGTCAGCTGACCACATCCCGGACCTGCCCGGTGATCACTGCGGTGAGGTCGTCGGGGCCGAGTCGGACCGCGTCCAGCACCGCTGCCCACGACGTCCGACCTGGCTCGAGCGCGGCGACGAGCGAGGAGGGCCAGCTCCGGGATCAGCTGGGCGTTGCGCTTATCCCGGCCATAGGTGTGGCAGAACGGTCGTTGGGGGCTGGTCGCCGCAACCGGACGCAGCCATGAGCTGACATCCGCTCCACCTGGCTATGGTTCACATATCCGCGTCGTACAACGCGCCATGTCCCTACCCCGGCGGAACGCGAGCCAGCGTCATCCGTCAGTAAGGAGTACGGGGCATAGCGCCTTGATCTTTCTGGCTGGCTGGAGGACTCCGGCATGCGGCGAGAACGGGGGTGGGTGGTGTGGGACAACCAGCGTCGTGAGCTTCGGAGCCACGGGAGTGGGTGGCGAGCCTGGATAGCGGGTATGAGCATCCTGGTATGGCTCGCCCTGGGATTGACCGCATGCGGCGTGCTCTCTGGCCGCTCGGGCAGTGCCGACGGCGGTGGGGGGCGGCCGGCGGCCCCGGTGTCCATTAATGCGGGCACGCAGCCAGCGGCGAAGGTCGTTGAGCTGGGCGGTGGGGCGCGGGTAATCTTCGCGGACGCGCCGGTGAGAGGTAGCGAACTCATGGTCGCGACATCGAACCCGCCGCCCAACCCGAACGGCCGGCGAAGCCTCGTCATCCCGGTGAAGTTGACCTTGTCTGGTGGCGACCTCGGCGCGGGTGCCACCCTTGAGTTCCCGATTCCCAAGGGCCTGCAGACCCCGGCGGTGGGGATCGCCACCTACGACGAGGCGTCGCGGCAGTGGGTGCCGGTGACCGCCTCGGTCGACCAGGGCCGGGGCGTCGTCACCGCCTCCACCACCCATTTCTCCTGGTGGCAACCGTGGGCCTGGGACTGGGCCGGAATCGGCGCGACGGTGAACCAGGCGGTCGGTCAGATGGTGGGAAAGCGCGCCAACCAGGCCAGTTGCACTGCGGCTGAGGGCGTGCCCGGCTGGGTCGCGTCTCTGGTCGGGGTCAGCAACGACCCGGCGCTGGCCGTGCGTGCCTGTGCCCAGGGCCAGAACGGAATCCTCGACGTTCAGCTGGTCAACAACCGGCCGTACGGGATGGTGCTGCGGTACGGATCGGGCGTGAAATGGGGCTGGCGTCAGGACGGTGACACCCCACTGGAGAACGCACGCAACAAGCTGATGGATGCGCTGCTGGCCGGAGGGAGGGGCTTGTACCTTCCGCCGCTGGGTCGCGCCTCGGTGGGCGTCATGCCAGTCGACGCGGGCCGGTACGTCACGTTCCCGGTCTCGGTCACCGGCGCGACGCTGGCTACTGACCTGGTCAGCGCCGTCGCTGGCGAACTGGTGACGAAGGTCGGCGAGCGGCTCGCGGCACCGCTGACGAACGCCTGCACCAGCTACCTGGCAGAGACCGTCACGGCGGACACACTCGGCAACCCGACCGCCGTCCACGAGAAGATGATCATAGCGGCCGACTGTGTGAAGAAGGCATTCCTGGACGCTGTGAGCTACGGATGGCTTGACAAGCCTTCGGTCGAGAAGATGGGCGCGACTCTGGACGCCCTTAAGAAAGCGTCGCTGGTCGGCCGTCTGCTGACTGCCTACGACACCGAGTGGCGGCTGCTCGACTTGTACGTTGATACCAAGCTCGTGCCGACGGCCGCCGGATTGGAATACGGGTTCGGGGTGCGCGCGAAGGCCGCCGAGACCGCGTCGCCATCGGACGGGATTTTCACTACCTCGGTTCCACCGACCCCCGGTTCGTCGACGGACACCGTGCCGCCGCCCGATACCTCTGGCGGGAACTTGCCCGCCCAGCCGCCGGCCGTCGCGCCTCGCGGCCTGCACATTCAGGACATGTTCTACGGCGGGACGTGGGCGCGCACCGGTCCGGACGACGGCACCTGGCATAACCACAGCAGTGTCCCCGCAAACGCCCGGTACTGGTTCCCCAACGGGCTTGGCGTCGCGGTCGACTGCACGCGGCAGGCAGCCGCCTATACTGTCGCCTTCGCCGATGGTCATCGGGAGACCTGGTCGAACTGGGGTCATATCACCGACGGCACATGGGTGCCGGTCGCGACGTTTCAGGAGATCAATGTCGACGGCGACCTCGGCCTCCCACGCTGCTGACAGCAAGGTCGGTGGACGACCGTGGACGACGGAGAGTCATCGGTCCAAGTCGGAGGACATTGGCAGACGCGTGTAGACATTACGGACGCGACCCTTAACCTGGATGCACCGCTGTGTATGGCTGTCCGTTGGGTTTCCTGAACGCGAAAATGCCCTCTGAGCTGGGAGGATGGGAGTTCTCTACGCTTCCGTCCACCAGCTCGAGAGGGCACTCCCGAAGTGCGATTGTTGCATGCGGCGTCGAGGACGCACGCGCGGTTCGATGACGCTGACCTGATCGCCTGCGCCGGGCTGGTCCCGGTGCTGCGCCTGGCCGAGCGGGCGGGTCTGCCCGAGCTGGTGGCCGAGCACGTCCGCCCGGCCGACCCGAAGGGCGTCAACGCCTCTGTGAAGGTCGGTTGCCTGGTAGCGGGCATGGTTGCCGGGGCCGACAGCATCGACGATATGCAGGTTCTGCGCCATGGCGCGGTGGGCGAGCTTCACCGGGGTCCGGGCCCCGTCGACGCTGGGGACGTTCCTGCGGGCGTTGGACTGGGGCAACGTCCGCCAGCTCGACAAGGTCAACCGGCTGCTGCTCGCCGGCCTGGCCGCCGAAGCCCCGCTGTTGACGGGCGCCGAAACGCTGGCGTTCGTCGACGTCGACTCCTGCCAGCGGCGGGTGTTCGGCCCCGCCAAGCAAGGCGCAGCGTTCGGCCACACGAAAATCGCCGGGAAGTCGCTACTGGTCCGGGGGCTCAACGCCCTGGTCGGCACGCTGTCGACGCCGCACGCGGCACCGGTGATCGTCGGCACCCGGCTGCGCGGCGGGAACGCTGGTTCCGCCCGCGGCGCGGCGTCGTTCGTCGCCGAGGCCGTCGTCACCGCACGGCGGGCGGGTGCCACCGGCACCCTCGTCGTCCGCGCCGACTCGGCCTACTACTCCGGGGCGTTCGTGTCGGCCTGCCGCCGTGGCGGCGCCCACTTCTCGGTCACGACCCGGCTCGACGCCAAGGTCCGCCGGGCGCTGGCCGGGGTCCCTGACGGACTGTGGACGCCGATCCGCTACCCCCGCGCGGTCTGGGACGACACGAACCGCACCTGGGTCTCCGACGCCGAGATCACCGAAGTTCCCTACACCGCCTTCGCCAGCGGCAAGCACCGGACCACCGCCTGGCGCTACCACGCCGTGTTCACCGACAACCCGTTCGTCCTGCCCCAGGCCGAAGCCCAGCACCGCGACCACGCCGTCATCGAACAGGTCCTCGCCGACCTCGCCGACGGACCGCTCGCCCACCTGCCCTCCGGGGTGTTCACCGCCAACGCCGCCTGGCTCGCCCTCGCCGCCCTCGCACACAACCTGCTGCGTGCCGCGGGCACGCTGGCCTCGACGTTCCACGCCCGAGCCCGCGGCACCACCCTCCGCGCGCACCTCGTCAACGTCCCCGCCCGCC
>NZ_CEVIVC010000003.1:70478-96055 GCF_982290645.1 Protofrankia sp. CiP1_Cm_nod4 | reverse complement strand
TTCCCGGGGGGCCGGGGCCTGTCAGGAGGCCCAGGTTTCCTGGGATGTCGCGGTTGCGGCGTACCTTCGCCATCTGGCGGCCGAGCGTGGCCGGTCCCCGGAGACCGTCCGTGCCTATCGGGCCGATCTCGCCCATCTGCGTGGGTACGCCCAGGATGCCGGGCTCGACGAGCTTGCCGGCGTCGATCTCGGGGTGCTGCGCGGATGGCTCGCCGGGATGCGGGCTCGCGGGGCCGCCGCCACCACCCTGGCCAGGCGGGTCTCGGTGGCGCGCGGCTTCAGCGCGTTCGCGGCCCGGCAGGGATGGCTGGCCGCCGACGTCGCCGAGCGGCTGGCGGGCCCCCGGCGGCCTGCGTCGTTACCGACGGTGCTGACCGCCGCCCAGACATGGGAGCTGTTGGCGGCCCGCCCCCGGCCGCTGCCCGACGATGGTGACCTGCCCGCGGCCAGCCGGCACGCGGTCGTCATCCGGCGCGCGGCCGCCGTCCGTGACGACGCCGTCCTCGAGCTGCTGTACGCCACCGCCACCCGGGTCGGCGAACTGTGCGGTCTCGACATCGACGACATCGACGACGAGCGACGGCTGGTGCGGGTCCGCGGCAAGGGCGGGCGTGAGCGCGCCGTCCCCTTCGGCGTGCCGGCGGGGCGGGCCCTGCGGAGCTGGCTTGCGGCCGGCCGCCCGGCGCTCGCCGTGGCCGGCAGCGGGCGGGCGCTGTTCCTGGGGGTGCGCGGCCGCCGGCTCGACCCCAGGACGGTCCGGCGCATCCTGGCCGCCCGGACCGCTGCGGCGGACGGGACCGGGCCGGTCAGCCCGCACGACATCCGCCACTCCGCGGCCACGCATCTGCTGGAAGGCGGCGCGGATCTCCGGTCGGTGCAGGAGTTCCTCGGTCATGCCAGCCCCACCACAACACAGATCTACACCCATGTCACGCCGCAACGGCTGCGTGCCGCGTTCGAGCAGAGCCATCCGCGGGCCTGACAGCCGGGGAGCGCCCGGCTGCCCGGCAGCGGAGGGCCCGGCTGCCCGGCAGCGGAGGGCCCGGCTGCCCGGCAGCGGAGGGCCCGGCTGCCCGGCAGCGGAGGGCCCGGCTGCCCGGCAGCGATGGCAGACGATCCCGCCCGGGGCGGCCGGCTCACCCGAGGGGCAGCAACCGCGGTGAACGGCGCCGCAGCAGACTGAGTGGATCGAGGTAGCGGGCCCCTTCGAGCAGGCCCCAGTGCAGGCAGGCGGTGGCGGGGCAGCCGGGATGCCCGGCCACCAGCCGGCCGATCGGCTCGCCCGCGGCCACCGTCCGGCCGGCCGCCACGGTCGGATCCACCGGCTCGTAGGTCGTCCGCAACGATCCGTGGCTGACGGCCGCCACACCTCGTCCGGCGATCGTTCCGGCGAACGTGACGACGCCCCGGCCGGCGGCCCGCACCTGCGTACCCGGGGCGGCCACCAGGTCGACGCCGCGGTGGCCGGGGCCGTACGGCGACGGCGGCGGGCTGAAGGGGCGGCCGAGGACGAGCGGCCCGTCCAGCGGGGCGCGCCAGAGCGGGTCTGATGATGCCGCGACGGCTCGCCCTGGTGACGCCGGGCCCGTGCCGACGCCGCTGTCGAGCACTGCTGGCTGGGTGGGAGCCGGCCGGGTGGGAGCCGGCTGTACGGGGGAGGTGGCCGCTCGGGTGCCGTAGCCGGTCAGCGGGTGCGGCCACCCGGTGGCCACCAGGGCGAGCAGCGCGGCCGTCAGCAGCAGGAGAAGGAACGGGCGGTGTCGGGACGGCGGGATCATGGCGCCTCCGGGGGCGTGCGACGTGCGGGCCCGGGAGCCGGGGCGCGCCCGTGGCGGCCCGCGTCCGCTCCCGCTGCTGCCACGGTGACCGGTGCGGGCCCGGCGGTCACGGCCGGGCGGCTGCCTGTGGACAACCCGCCTGTGGACAACCCGCTGGGGGGCGGCGCGCGGGTGGGCGTAGGATTGGGGAACGGCTCGAACCATCGAGCTGAATCCACACGCCCTTCTCCGCCCGCCCTTCCGGTGCGGCTGGAAGGCTCCCTCGGTCCGCTGCCATCCGCGGCGGTAGGGGCCAGCAGGGCGTCAGGGGCCCTGGCCACTGGCCGGGGCCGGTAACCGAGGTGCGTCGGTACCCCCGGCGCAGAAGGGAGCGACGAGCCGTGGCCGTCGTCACCATGAAGCAGTTGCTCGAGAGCGGTGTGCATTTCGGACACCAGACGAAGCGCTGGAACCCGAAGATGAAGCGTTTCATCTTCACGGAGCGCAACGGCATTTATATCATCGACCTGCAGCAGACCCTGTCCTACATCGACCGTGCCTACGACTTCGTCAAGGAAACCGTCGCGCATGGTGGCACCGTCCTGTTCATCGGTACGAAGAAGCAGGCCCAGGAAGCCATCGAGGAGCAGGCGCAGCGGGTTGGCATGCCCTATGTCAAGGAGCGTTGGCTCGGTGGCATGCTTACCAACTTCTCCACGGTGTACAAGCGTCTCCAACGGCTGAAGGAGCTCGAGGAGATCGAGCTGACCGGTGGTACCGAGGTCCGCACGAAGAAGGAACAGCTCGTGCTGTCCAGGGAGAAAGCCAAGCTCGAGCGGACCCTCGGCGGTATCCGGGACATGACCCGGGTGCCGAGCGCGGTCTGGGTCGTCGACACCAAGAAGGAGCACATCGCCGTCGGGGAGGCCCGCAAGCTCGGCATCCCGGTCGTCGCGATCCTGGACACCAACTGCGACCCGGACGAGGTCGACTACCCGATCCCCGGTAACGACGACGCCATCCGCTCCGCGACCCTGCTCACCCGGGTGGTGGCCGACGCCGTGGCGGACGGGCTGGTGGCCCGTGCGGGCGGGGCGACGTCGGCGGACGTCAAGCCGGAGACGCCCAGCGGGGGGGAGCCACTGACCGAGTGGGAGCAGGAGCTGCTGCGGGGGCAGGCCTCCTCCGCCGACGCGTCGGCGGAGGCCGGCTCCGAGGCGCAGCAGCCGGCCGGTCAGGCACCGGCCACGCCGGCCACGCCGGCCACGCCGGCCCACCCCGACTCCGACGCCGTCTCCGTGGTGGGCGCCGCGACCGCCCGGGTCTGACCAGCCGTTTCGGGCGCCGGCCTGCCCGGCCTTCGCGCGCAGCACCCATCAGAGCAGCACGTCCTCGCAGGACCCAGTAGCGACCTTACGGGGCACCAGGGCCCGGCAGCGTGAAGAAAAACGACGATCGCGCTGCCCGGGCGCCCCGGTGGCTCCCACCAACACCAGCAGCCGGATGGAACGAGAAGAGCACCATGGCAGAAATCACCGCCGCTGACATCCGCAAGCTCCGGGAACTCACCGGCGCCGGGATGAGCGACGTCAAGAAAGCGCTCGTCGAGAACGACGGCGACTTCGAGAAGGCCAGGTCCTGGCTGCGGGAGAAGGGTCTGGCGCAGGTCGCCAAGCGGGCTGGGCGCAGCGCCTCCAACGGCCTGGTGGAGTCCTACCTGCACAAGACCGACCCGCAGCTGCCCCCCACCATCGGTGTTCTGCTGGAACTGAAGTGCGAGACCGACTTCGTCGCGAAGACGGACCAGTTCAAGCAGCTCGCGCGGGACATCGCCCAGCACGTCGCGGCGGCGGATCCGCTCTACGTGACCGCGGAGCAGATCCCGAACGAGGTCCTCGAGCAGGAGAAGAAGATCTACGAGGCCGCGGCCCGCGAGGAGGGCAAGCCCGAGCAGGCGCTCCCGAAGATCGTGGAGGGGCGGCTGAACGGCTACGTGAAAGCGGTCGTCCTGCTTGAGCAGCCCTGGGTCCGGGACAGCAAGGTCACCATCCGCGCACTGCTGGAGCAGGCGGGATCCTCGCTCGGCGAGAAGATCGAGGTTGGCCGGTTCGCCCGGTTCAACGTCAGGGCAGCCTGATCCGCGCCGCTTCCGTCGCCGGGGCCGGGGCTGCGGTCCCGGCCGCAGCCTCTCACCGGAGGCGTTTCGTTCCCGCTGTCCGTCATGGGTACGTCCAGGTGTACGTCGAACGAACCGGAGGCGGCGGTCAGAGGTTCTGCGATCCGATCGGGTAGGGCAGACTACTCGCAGTGCATATTCACCGGCCGATGATCGTAGCCGAGGGCGAGGGGGCCGCTCGTGATCGAAAACGCCATCAGGGACACGGAAACGGCTCCACTCCGTAGTGGCGTTGCCGAGGTGCACTGGCGACGGGTGCTGCTGAAGCTCTCCGGAGAGGCGTTCGCCGGTGGCGAGCCACTGGGCATCGACCCGGAGACGCTCGCGACGATCGCCCGCCAGATCGCCGAGGTGAGCCGGACCGGTATCGAGGTCGCGATCGTGGTCGGCGGCGGCAACATGTTCCGTGGCCAGCTGCTGGCCGAGCGCGGTGTCGACCGGGCCCGGGCCGACTACATGGGCATGCTCTGCACAGTGATCAACTGTCTGGCCCTCCAGGACGCCCTCGAGCGCGAGGGCATCGTCACCCGGGTGCAGACGGCGATCGCCATGGGGCAGGTCGCCGAGCCCTACCTGCCGCTGCGGGCCATCCGGCATCTGGAGAAGGGCCGTGTCGTCATCTTCGGCGCGGGGCTGGGAGCGCCGTTCTTCTCCACCGACACCACGGCCGCGCAGCGCGCACTGGAAATCAAGGCGCAGGCTGTTCTCAAGGCCACCAAGGTCGACGGTGTGTACGACGCCGACCCGACGACGAACCCCCACGCGGTTCGTTTCGACACACTCGTCTACGGCGAGGTGCTGTCTCGTGGGCTGAAGGTCATGGACGCCACGGCCATCAGCCTGTGTATGGACAACAGGCTGCCGATCGTGGTTTTCGACCTGCTGACGGAAGGGAACATACTGCGGGCCGTCCGCGGTGAGAAGATCGGCACCCTGGTCAGTGCGGACGAGGGCGGGACGGAAGGACGACGGTGATCGACGATGTACTCCTCGAGGCCGAGGAGAAAATGGACAAGGCGGTCGCGGTAGCGAAGGACGACTTCGCCAACATCCGGACGGGACGGATCACCCCGTCGGTGTTCTCGAAGGTCCTCGTCGACTACTACGGTGCGCCGACCCCGGTGAACCAGCTCGCGTCGTTCCACATCCCGGAACCGAGAATGGTGATCATCACTCCGTACGACAAGGGCTCGCTGGCCGCCATCGAGAAGGCCGTGCGCGACTCCGACCTCGGGGTGAACCCGAGCAACGACGGTACGATCATCCGCTGCGTGTTCCCGGAGCTCTCCGAGCAGCGTCGGCGTGACCTGGCCAAGGTCGCCCGGACGAAGGCGGAGGAGGCCAGGATCAGCATCCGCAACGTGCGCCGGCACAGCAAGGACGCGATCGACCGCATCGTCCGTGACGGCGAGGCCGGCGAGGACGAGGGCCGGCGCGGGGAGAAGGACCTGGACGAGGCGACGCACCGGTACGTCAGCCAGGTCGACGAACTGCTGCGGCACAAGGAGTCGGAGCTGCTGGCGGTCTGACCGACATCGACAGCCTCGACAGCCTCGACAACCAGATGACGTCGTGACCCGCACCGGGCCGGCGGTCGGCACGCCCCGCCCGCGTGGTGTCCGGGCCGGTCGGGACCTGCCGGCCGCGATCGCCGTCGGGGTCGTGCTGGCCCTGGTCATCCTCGTCCCCCTGTTCACGGTCCGGCCGCTGTGGATCGCCGTCATCTGTGTGGCGATGGCGATCGGCACGTACGAGCTGGTCAGGGCGCTGCGCCAGCTCGGGGCGCGGATCGCGCTGCCGCCGCTGGCGGCGGGCACGGCGGCGATGCCCGCGGCCGCCTACGCCGGGGGTGCGTCCGCGCTGGTGGTGGCCCTGGCCGCGACCGTGGTCGTGGTGACGGCGTGCCGTCTCGCCCACGGGGGCGACCACCTGCTCCACGACGTGGCCGCGGGGGCGTTCTGCGCGGCCTACGTGGGCCTGCCGGCCGGGTGTGCCGCACTGCTGACCAGCCCGTCGGACGGGTCGTGGCGGATGGCCGCCTGCCTGGCCACCGTGGTGGCCAGCGACATCGGCGGCTATGCGGCCGGTGTGCTCTCCGGCGGCCGGCACAAGCTCGCCCCGAACGTCTCCCCGGGGAAGTCCTGGGAGGGCTTCGCCGGCTCCACCGTTACCTGCGTGCTCGTCGCCGGCACCCTGATGGCCGGGGCCCTGCACGCCGCCGTCTGGCAGGGGGTGCTGCTCGGCCTCGCGGTGGTGTGCACCGCCACCGTTGGTGATCTTGGTGAGTCGCTGCTCAAACGGGACATCGGCATCAAGGACATGGGCACCCTGCTGCCGGGGCACGGCGGGATCATGGACAGGCTGGACTCGGTGCTCTGCACTGTCCCCGTGGCCTGGCTGCTGATCACTGTTTTCGTGCCGCCGCCATGACCTGGCACACTGGACGGGCCATGGCCCTCTCCTCCTCCGCCGCCCCGTCCGTGCCGGCCCGGCCGCTGCCGCTTGTCGCCGCGCCCAGGCCGCGCCCGCCCCGCCATCTCGCGGACCTGACCACCGCGCAGCGGCGGGAGCTCGCCGTCTCGCTCGGCGAGCCGGCCTTCCGGGCCGACCAGGTCGCCCGGCACTACTTCGCCAGGTACCTGCGCGCGGGCGACGCCGAGGCGATGACGGATCTTCCCGCCGCCTCCCGCCCGGTGCTACTGGACGCGTTGCTGCCCGCGCTGCTGACCCCCGCCAAGGTCATGACCTGCGACGCCGGGGCCACCCACAAGACGCTGTGGCGGGCCTTCGACGGAGTGCTGATCGAGTCCGTCCTGATGCGCTATCCGGACCGGGCCACGGTCTGCGTGTCCAGCCAGGCCGGGTGCGGCATGGGCTGTCCGTTCTGCGCCACCGGCCAGGGCGGGCTGACCCGCAACCTGTCCGCCGCCGAGATCGTCGAGCAGGTGGTCGCCGCGGCCGGGGCCGCCGCTCGCGGCGAGCTCGCCGGTGGGCCGGCCCGGCTGTCGAACGTGGTGTTCATGGGCATGGGGGAGCCGCTGGCGAACTACGCCACGGTGGTCGCGGCGCTGCGGGCGCTGACCGCCCCGCAGCCCGAGGGCCTCGGGCTGTCCGCCCGCTCGGTCACCGTCAGCACTGTGGGGCTGGTGCCGGCGATCCGCCGGCTCACCGGGGCCGGTCTGCCGGTGACGCTGGCGGTCTCCCTGCACGCGCCCGACGACGAGCTGCGGGACAGCCTGGTCCCGGTGAACAGGCGCTGGCCGGTGGCCGAGGTGCTCGCCGCCGCGTGGGAGTACGCCGAGACGACCGGCCGCCGGGTCAGCGTCGAGTACGCCCTGATCGACGATGTCAACGACCAGCCGGAACGCGCCGACGCGCTGGCGGGCCTGCTCGCCGGCAGGCTCGTCCACGTCAACCTGATCCCGCTCAACCCGACCCGGGGGGTGTCCTGGCAGGCGAGCGAGCGGCGTCGGGAGCGCGAGTTCGTCCGACGGTTACGGTTACGCGGTATAGCGACCACCGTCCGTGACACCAGGGGGCGTGACATCGCGGCGGCCTGTGGGCAGCTCGCCGCCGACGCCCCGACCGGGCCGGATACGGACAGGCCGGACAGGAGTGCCCGTGCCGACAGGTGAGCGCCGTCCCGCCCGCCGGGTCCCGTCCCGTCGCTCCCCGCTGTGGGCGCCGCTCGTCGCGGTGGCCGGGGCGGTAATGATCGTCGCTGTGCTGGTCCTGTACGCCGGCGGGCACGGCGGCGGCACGGTCACCGAGGCCGGGCAGCGGGACGGCGCGGCGGGCGGCCCTGACGCCGCCAGCGTGCTGCCGGGGGCCGTCGGCGGCGCCAGAGCCGGCGCTGGCGCCGGTACGCCGCGGGCGTCGGCGTCACCGGCTGTGGTGAGCGGATGCGTGTCCGGCAAGAGCATCCCGGCCGGATCGAGCAATCAGACGCTGCGGGTCGGCGCGGACACCCGTGGTTATCAGCTTGCCGTCCCCCCCGTGAGCACCCCGGCCAGACCACTCCCGCTGATCGTCGTCTTCCACGCCGCCGGGGAGAACGCCGCCGCGGTGGAGGGCTACACCCATCTGGGCCAGGCCGGCGCCAGGTCCGGTTACGCGGTGGCCATCCCGGACGGCGTGGCCGGGAAGTGGAACTCCGCCCGCGGCCCCGCGGCCGGCCCGGACGACGTGGCCTTCGTGACCGCGCTCGTCGGCGACCTGACCGCGCGGATGTGCCTGGACGCCCGGCGGGTCTTCGCCACCGGCCTCGCGGACGGCGCGGACATGGCGGTGGCCGCGGCCTGCGCGCTGCCCGGCGTGTTCGCCGCGGTGGTACCGGTGGCCTTCGCCGCTGTGCCCGCCACCTGCGCCTCCCCGGCACCGAGCCTGCTGGCCATCCACGGCGCGAGCGACCCGGTGACGCCGCTGGAGGGCGGCGCAGCCGAGCCGGTGCAGGCCAGGCTGGACCGCTACGCCGGCTTCGTGGGCTGCGGCCCGGCGGCCCCCTGGATCGACGACACCAGGTCGCTCGCCCTGCGGCGGCTGATCTACACGGCCTGCCCGGGCGGGCGTGACGTGGGCCTGCTGGCGGTGCAGGGCGGCGGGCACGTCTGGCCGGACCCCGACGCCGACCCGCCCAGCGGAGCGGCCCGCGCGCGGTTCAGCGCCTCGGAGGTCGCTCTGGCCTACTTCCGGGGGCATCCGCAGCCGGCGCCGGCCACCACCCCGCCGGGCGGATGACTACTTCTGGTAACCCCGCGTCCGGGAAATCGGGATACCCGGGACGACAGGCCGCGGCTATGGCAGCGGCTATGACAAATGCCATATCGACGGTGACCGCCGCCCTCTTCCGGGCGCGGATGGTCCTGCCCAGGCAGGGCCGGGTGTCGGCATGCGAACAGGTGTCGTCGTAGCCGGATGACGCCTGCGACAATGGTCCACGTGGTCGAGTCACCGTCCCCGCGTGAGGTTGTCCTGCTCGGTTCGACCGGTTCCATCGGGACCCAGGCCATCGATGTGGTGAAACGCAATCCCGACCGGTTCCGCGTGGTGGCGCTCACCGGCGGCGGCGGCAGGGTCGACCTGCTGGCCGCCCAGGCGCTGGAGCTGGGCGTCGAGGCGGTGGGCGTGGCCCGTGCCTCCGCCGCGCAGGACCTCCAGCTCGCCTTCTACGCGGAGGCCTCCCGGCGGGGCTTCCGGCGCGGCGAGTACGCCATCCCGAAGATCCTCACCGGGCCGGACGGCGCCACGGAGGTCGCCGCCTGGCCGTCCGACGTCGTTCTCAACGGCATCACCGGGTCGGTGGGCCTCGCCCCGACGCTCGCGGCGCTGCGGGCGGGCCGCACGGTGGCCCTGGCCAACAAGGAGTCGCTCGTCGCCGGTGGCCCGCTGGTGCTCGACGCCCTCGGCGGCGACCCGTCCCGGCTCGTCCCGGTGGACTCCGAGCACTCCGCGCTCGCCCAGTGCCTGCGCGGCGGCCGGGCCGCCGAGGTGCGCAAGCTCGTCCTGACCGCGAGCGGTGGGCCGTTCCGTGGCCGTACCCGTGAGCAGCTGGGCGAGGTGACACCCGAGCAGGCCCTGGCGCACCCGACGTGGGACATGGGCCCGCTCGTCACGATCAACTCGGCCACCCTGATGAACAAGGGCCTCGAGCTGATCGAGGCGCACCTGTTCTTCGGCGTGCCCTACGACGACATCGACGTGGTCGTCCACCCGCAGTCGCTGGTGCACTCGATGGTCGAGTTCACCGACGGATCCACGCTCGCCCAGGTCTCCCCGCCGGATATGCGGCTGCCGATCGCCCTCGCGCTCGGCTGGCCCGACCGGGTGCCGCACGCCCAGGCCCCGATGGACTGGCGCCGGGCGCAGTCGCTGACCTTCGAGCCGCTGGACGCCACGGTGTTCCCCGCCGTCGACCTCGCACGCGAGGCCGGCCGTCGCGGGGGGACCGCGCCGGCCGTCTTCAACGCCGCCAACGAGGAGGCGGTGGCGGCCTTCCTCGACCACCGGCTGCCCTTCGTGCGCATCGTCGACGTGGTGGCCGAGGTGGTCACGGCGCACACCGTGGTGCAGCGTCCGAGCCTGGACGAGGTCCTGGACACCGAGCGGGACGCGCGCGCCCGGGTGCGCTCCCTCATCGATCAAGGAGCCTGATCGAGACGTGATGCCTTCGTGACCGAGAGGTACCCAGTAGAAGCGTGTAGTGCTGTGATCGGGGCGTGAGCGCACCATGACCAACGCAGTCGGCATTGTCGCGTTCGCGCTGGCACTGCTCGTCTCGATCCTGTTGCACGAGGCCGGCCATTTCATGACGGCCCGTCACTACGGTATGAAGGCGTCGAAGTTCTTCGTCGGGTTCGGCCCCACCCTGTGGTCGCGCACCCGGGGCGAGACCGAGTACGGCATCAAGGCGCTGCCGGTCGGCGGGTTCGTCAAGATCGAGGGGATGACCCCGCTCGAGGAGATCGACCCGGCCGACGCCCACCGGGCGTTCCACACCCGGCCGGCCCACCAGCGGGCCGTCGTGCTGGTGGCCGGGTCGTTCATGCACTTCGTCATCGCGCTGGTACTGATCTACGGCGTGCTGCTGGCGCTGGGCACCTCACGCCCCAGCGAGAACACGGTCGGCAGGACGGTCTGCGTGCCGGTGGCGAACGGGTGCGCCCCGGGCGCGCCGGCCGGGCCGGCCGAACGCGCGGGCGTGCGCGCGGGCGACCGGGTGGTCAGCTTCGACGGCACGCCGGTCACCAGCTGGAACCAGTTCACCCGCCTCATCCGCGCCCACGGCGCGGGGGCCGCGCCCCTGGTGGTCGAGCGCGCCGGCCGGACCGTCACGCTGTACCCGGAGCTGGTCTCGGTCATGCGTGACCGGCAGACCGGGCTCGCCGGCAACGACCCCGTCGGGGCGATCGGGATCGCACAGGGCTACGAGACCGTCCGGTACAACCCGGTCTCGGCCGTGCCGAAGACCCTGAGCGTCATGGGCGGCGGTGTCACCGGCATGTACGACACGCTCACCCACCGGCTCGGCGAGCTCACGAACCTGTTCAGCCCCGACCGCGACCCCAACGGGCTGGTCGGTGTGGTCGGCGCGGCCCGCGTCGGTGGTGAGCTGCTGTCCGCCCCGGACTCCTCCGCGAGCCAGCGGATAGGCGACTTCATCGTTCTCGTAGCCGGGGTCAACCTGGCGGTCGGCCTGTTCAACCTGCTGCCGCTGTTCCCGCTCGACGGTGGGCACCTGGCGGTGCTCGGTTTCGAACAGGCCCGCCACGGTGTGCGCAGGCTCGCCGGCTACCGGGGCCCGACCAAACGTGTCGATCTTGCGAAGCTCATGTTCGCGGCGTATGTAATGGTCGCCTCCTTCGCCCTACTGAGCCTGCTCATCCTGTTCGCCGACATCATCAACCCGATCAGATTCAACTAGCCGGTCAACGAGGGTGTGATCAGAACTTTTTACGCCGCCGATATCCGGAAACCGGCGAGTGGTAACACCTCGTGACTTTCGTCCAGTTTCTGACCTTCGTGACCATCGACACGCCAGTGAGGACATCGTGACCGTAACTCTCGGCATGCCTGAGGCGCCGGCCCTCTCGATTGCCTCCCGGCGCCGCAGCCGGCAGATTCGCGTCGGCAACGTGCCGGTCGGCGGGGACGCGCCCGTCTCCGTCCAGTCCATGACCACGACGCTCACCTCCGATGTCAACGCCACCCTGCAGCAGATCGCGCAGCTGACCGCGGCCGGCTGCCAGATCGTGCGGGTGGCCGTCCCCAGCCAGGACGACGCGGACGCGCTGCCCGCCATCGCGAAGAAGTCGCCGATCCCGGTGATCGCCGACATCCACTTCCAGCCGAAGTACGTGTTCGCGGCGATCAGCGCCGGCTGTGCCGCCGTCCGCGTCAACCCCGGGAACATCAAGGAGTTCGACGACAAGGTCGGGGAGATCGCCCGGGCCGCCATCGACGCCGGCACCCCGATCCGTATCGGGGTCAACGCGGGCTCGCTGGACAAGCGCCTGCTGGCCAAGTACGGGCGGGCCACCCCCGAAGCGCTGGTGGAGTCGGCGCTGTGGGAGTGCTCCCTGTTCGAGGAGCACGGCTTCACCGACATCAAGATCTCCGTGAAGCACCACGACCCGGTCGTGATGGTCCAGGCGTACCGGCTGCTGGCGCAGCGCTGCGACTACCCGCTGCACCTCGGGGTCACCGAGGCGGGCCCGGCGTTCCAGGGCACGATCAAGTCGGCGGTGGCCTTCGGCGCACTGCTGTCCGAGGGCATCGGGGACACGCTGCGGGTCTCGCTGTCCGCGCCCCCGGTCGAGGAGGTCAAGGTCGGTATCGGGATCCTGGAGTCCCTGGGCCTGCGGCAGCGCACTCTGGAGATCGTCTCCTGCCCGTCCTGCGGCCGTGCCCAGGTCGACGTGTACAAGCTGGCCGAGGAGGTCAGCGCCGGGCTGGACGGGCTGACCGTGCCGCTGCGGGTCGCTGTCATGGGCTGCGTGGTCAACGGCCCCGGTGAGGCGCGCGAGGCCGATCTCGGGGTGGCCTCGGGCAACGGCAAGGGCCAGATCTTCGTCCGGGGCAAGGTCATCAAGACCGTGCCCGAGGCCCAGATCGTGGAGACCCTCATCGAGGAGGCCATGCGGCTGGCCGAGGAACTGGAGGCTGACGGCGTTTCCGGTGAACCGTCGGTTTCGGCCAGCTAACCTCGAATACTCGTGACCATGGGCCTGCCGCTGCGTTCCGCTCCCATCCGCCTGCTCGACGACCACGACCTGCCGGCGGTGCGGGAGGTGCTGGCACGTAACCCGATCGCCGACGTGTTCGTCGCCTCCCGCGTGCAGGTGTGCGGGCTCGCTCCCTGGCGGCTCGGGGCGCAGATGTGGGGCCATGTGGTCGACGGCAGGCTGGCCGCGCTGTGCTATTCGGGGGCGAACCTCTGGCCCGTGGCGGCGGGCCCGGCGTCGGCGAAGGTGTTCGCCGAACGGGCCCGTCGCCAGGGCCGCCGGTGTTCCTCGATCGTCGGGGTGGCCGAGACGGTGCTGGCGATGTGGCGGCACCTGGAACCGGGCTGGGGGCCGGCCCGCGAGGTCAGGGCGGACCAGCCGCTGCTGGCGATCTCCGGTCCGCCCGCGGCCGCTCCGGATCCGGCCGTCCGCCAGGTGCGGCCGGACGAGCTGGACGTGCTGCTGCCGGCGTGCGTGGCGATGTTCACCGAGGAGATCGGGGTGTCCCCGGTCCGTGACGGCGGCGGCGCGCTCTACCGGGCCCGGGTCGCCGAGTTCGTCAACCAGCGCCGTTCCTTCGCCCGTATCGAGGACGGGCGCGTGGTGTTCAAAGCCGAGATCGGCGCGGTCGCCGGGGACGTCTGCCAGATCCAGGGGGTCTGGGTGGCCCCGGAGCTGCGAGGCAGGGGGATCGGGACGGCGGGCACGGCCAGCGTCGTGGCGCTGGCGCAGGCCACCCTCGCGCCCGTGGTGAGCCTCTACGTCAACGAGTACAACCATGCCGCCCGCCGGGCCTACGACCGGGTGGGCTTCCACCGGGCCGGGACCTTCGCGTCGATCCTTTTCTGACCGTCCGCTCCTGATTTCTGACCGTCTGTTCCTGATGTCTGTTCCAGGCGGTCCGCCGGCCGCCTGTTCTGGCTGTCCGCTGCCGAGTCCCCACCGGCTGTTTTCCAATCGTTTCTGTGAACAAAGAGCCGGGATGGCGACCTTGTCGTAAGTCTGGCATCCTCTCCTTCTCAACCACTTCTATCGAATTTCGTGGCGCTGTGTGCTGCCACGGTGGAGGGAAGGCTCATGTCCTCGAGGAGGCTGTGGCGCCGGGTCACGCCACTGCTCACGGCCGGCGCGCTGGCGTTGGCACTGGCGGCCTGCTCGAGCGGGGGAGACGACAAGACCGTCACGCCCGCCAACACCGGCGGCAGCCCGACCGGCACCCTGCGGCTCGGTTATTTTCCCAACCTCACCCACGCACCCGCCGTTTACGGCATCGATCAGGGCATCTTCGCGCAGAAGCTCGGCCCGGGCGTGAAACTGCAGACCTCGACGTTCAACTCGGGCGTCCAGGCATCCGAGGCGCTCATTTCCGGTGCGCTGGACGCCACCTATATCGGGCCGAACCCGGCGGTCAACACCTTCACCAAGTCCAAGGGCGAGGCCGTCCGGATCATCTCGGGGGTGACCTCCGGCGGCGCCGGGCTGGTGGTGAAGAGCGGCATCACCTCGGTCGAGCAGCTGCGGGGCAGGACGATCGCCAGCCCGAGCCTGGGCAACACCCAGGACGTGGCCCTGCGCTACTACCTCAAGCAGCACGGCCTGGCCACCGACAAGAGCGGCGGCGGTGACGTCCAGATCCGTCCGCAGGACAACACGGTCACGGTGGACGCCTTCAAGTCCGGTGCCATCGACGGCGCGTGGGTGCCCGAGCCGACCCTGTCCCGGCTGGTCTCCGACGGCGGGAAGCTGCTGGTCGACGAGGCGACGGAATGGCCCGGCGGCAGGTTCGTCACCACGCTGCTGCTGGTGCGCACCGACTACCTCAAGAGCAACCCCGAGATCGTCAGGCGTCTGGTGGAGGCGAACGCCGCCTCGGTCGACGCCCTCAACGCCGACCCGGTCAAGGGCCGGGACGTGACCAACCAGGGGCTGGCGAAGCTGTCCGGCAAGCCGTTGGCCGACGCCGTCATCGAGCCGGCCTGGAAGCGCCTGACGTTCACGGTCGACCCGGTCGCGTCGTCGCTGGTCGCCTCGGCCGATCACGCGACCGAGCTCGGCCTGCTGCCCAAGGCCGACCTGAACGGCATTTTCGATCTCACGGCCGTGAACGCGCTGCTGACGGCTAGCGGCAAGCCGTCGGTGGCCGCGCAGTAGCTACACCTTCCGGAGGAGCAGGGAGCAGCTTCCAGTGACCGCTGTCATCGACGCGAGCGCGGTCCGGATCGACGGTGTGAGCCGGGTCTTCGGGTCCGGCTCACACCGCGTCCACGCACTCGACAACGTCTCCTTCGACGCCCGGCCGGGGGAGTTCGTCTGTCTGCTGGGCGCCTCCGGCTGTGGGAAGTCGACACTGCTGGGCATCCTCGCCGGCATCGACCGGCCCACGTCCGGCACGGTCGACGTGGGCGGCCGCCAGGTCGGGCTGATGTTCCAGGACTCGGCGCTGCTGCCGTGGCTGACCGCCGGGGGGAACGTCGCCCTGCCGATGAGGATCCGCGGCGTCCCCCGGGCCGACCGGAAGGCCCGGGTCGAGGAGCTGCTCAGGCTGGTGCGTCTCGCCGGCCTGGCCGACAAGCGTCCGCACGAGCTCTCCGGCGGCATGCGCCAGCGGGTCAGCCTCGCCAGGGCGTTCGCCCAGGAGGCGGACGTGCTGTGCATGGACGAGCCCTTCGGCGCGCTCGACGCGATGACGCGCGACCTGCTGCACGACGAGCTGGAACGGATCTGGCGGGAGACCGGCGTGACCATCCTGTTCGTCACCCACGACGTGCGGGAGGCGGTGCGCCTCGGCGACCGTGTCGTGCTGCTGTCGAGCCGGCCGGGGCGGGTGGCCGAGATCTTCGACGTCGGGCTGCCGCGTCCCCGCCGTATCGACTCGCCCGACGTGGCCGCGCTGGCCGTGGCCATCACCGACCGGCTGCGTGAGGAGGTGGTCCGCCATGGCCACTGAGGCCACGGTCGCGTCCGACGCCGATGTGGCCGCCGACGTCGACGCCGCGCTCGCCGGGCTCGACGCCCTCGAGACGGCCGTCGAGCCCCGTCCCCCGCGCGCGCTGAGGATCTGGTCGGCGACCTGGCCGAAGCTGGGCGCGGTCGTCATCTTCCTGCTGCTGTGGCAGGTCGTGGTGTGGAGCGGCTGGAAGCCCTCCTATGTGCTGCCCGGCCCGGGCGAGGCCCTGTCGGACCTGGCCGAGAGGGTCACCACCGGTGACTTCTGGTCGGCCGCAGCCCGCACCCTGCAGCGGGCCGTGGCCGGGTACGCGCTGGCCATCCTCATCGGCGGGATCGTCGGTGTGGCCGTGGCCCGGTTCTCCCTGCTGCGCTCCGCGGTCGGGTCGTTCATCACGGCGCTGCAGACCATGCCGTCCATCGTCTGGTTCCCGCTGGCGATCATGCTGTTCAAGCTCACCGAGTCCGCGATCCTCTTCGTCGTCGTGCTCGGCGCGGCGCCGTCGATCGCCAACGGTGTCATCAGCGGCATCGACTACGTCCCGCCCCTGCTGACCAGGCTCGGCCGGACCATGGGAGCGCGTGGCCTGCAGCTCTACCGGCTGGTGGTGGCACCGGCGGCCCTGCCGTCGGTGCTGGCCGGGCTCAAGCAGGGCTGGGCGTTCGCCTGGCGCAGCCTGATGGCCGGCGAGCTGCTCGTCGTCGTCCCCGGCCATCCCTCCATCGGCTCGGACCTGGAGGACAGCCGGCAGCTGCTGGACACGGTGGGTGTGCTGGCGATGATGATGACGATCTTCATCATCGGGGTGCTGGTGGACGCCGCCTTCAACGCCGGCGACCGCCGGCTGCGCGCCCGCCGGGGGCTGCTGCCGCCTCAGTCACGCTGAGTGATCCGGCAAGATGGGTGCATGCAGATCTCCGCGCGAGCCGACTATGCCCTGCGTGCGTTGCTCACCCTGGCCGCGTCCAACGGCGGCCTCGTCAAGGGTGAGACGCTGGCGACCGCGCAGGATCTGCCGCTGCGCTTCCTGGAGAACATCCTCACCGACCTGCGCCGCAGCGGCCTGGTGCTCAGCCGGCGAGGGGCCGACGGCGGCTACCGGCTCTGCCGGCCGGCGAACGAGATCACCGTGGCGATGGTCATCCGGGCCACCGACGGCCCACTGGCCAGCGTCCGGGGCCGCCGGCCGGAGGAGGCGGTGTACGAAGGCGCCGCCAAACATCTCCAGGAGGTGTGGATCGCCGTGCGGGTCAGCATACGCCGGGTCCTTGACGAGGTGACGCTCGCCGACATCGCCAGCGGCCGCCTGCCCCCGATCGTCGGCGAGCTCGGCCAGGACCGTGACGCCTGGGTCGGCCGCTGAAGCCCGCGTCCTCAGACGCCGGGCAGCGCCCGGACGGCCCGCTCCACCGGCTGGCCCGCGGCGAGGCGCGCCTGCTGGCCGCGCACCGCCGTGCCCGCCAGCACGTCGACCACCAGCGCGCGCAGGTCGCCGGCCAGCGCGCCGAGCGCGTCGTACGCGGCGGCCGCGCAGCGGTCCTCGACGGCGGCGAGCAGCTCGAGCGCGCCGGTGAGCCCGGTGGGCGGCACCGGCAGCTGGTACGCGGGCTCGGCCGCGGGCGGGCTGCCGCCGCGGCCGAGGATCTCGGCCACCAGCCGGTCCCGCAGCTCCCGGTGGGCGCCGTAGGCGCTCTGGGCGAGCAGCCGGGCCGGGTCCGAGACGGGCCGCAGCGGCGCCAGCGCGCCGCCGGCCGCGGCGGCGGCGTACACGGCGGCGTGCTGCACCGCGAGCAGACCGGACAGCGCCCTGACGGTGCCCGGATCGTCCGTCACCAGCGGTCACCTGGCCAGCTGGGTGAGCAGGTCGGCGTGGGCGAGCTCGGACGCGTGGATGCTGGCCAGCAGGGGGACGACGCCCACGGCCGCCGTCAGGCACCGGGCGCGCAGCAGAGCCGCGGCCTGCCGCTCCAGCTGGACGAGCGCGGCGACCGTGGCCTGCTGGGATGCCGCGGTCTGCTGGGGCACTGTGGTCTGCTGGGGCGTCCCCGGTGGGCTGGTCATGATTGTGAAGCCGCCGGTCACTGCCGATCCGATACGGCCGGCGTGCTCGGCGTGGTGGGCACGCAGCA
This sequence comes from Protofrankia sp. CiP1_Cm_nod4, assembly GCF_982290645.1. Lineage (NCBI taxonomy): Bacteria > Bacillati > Actinomycetota > Actinomycetes > Frankiales > Frankiaceae > Protofrankia > Protofrankia sp. CiP1_Cm_nod4. The sequence continues at coordinate 78,326 of NZ_CEVIVC010000003.1, read as the reverse complement.
CCGCCAGGGTGGCGGCGATCGACGGATGCGCGAGGATAGCCTGATCATACGCGACGAGCAGGCCCTGTTCGGACCGCGTCACCGCCTCGAGCAGGGTGTTGTCGACGGTGTCCGGGCCGCCAGGCCCGCCCGGGCCGTACGCCGACCGGGTCCAGCTACAGCCGGTGAGCTCACTGGCGAGCGCGCCGGTGAGCGCGGCCGTCGCGGCCAGCGGGAGCGCACCGAGAACACCCCGCCGGCTCGGCCGCCGGCCAGCACCTGTCACGCTCACGGTCCAGCAGCTTGTCACAGCGACGGCGGACGTAGGCTCAGGATCTCCGGAGAGCACCATCCGAGAAAGGAGCGGGTCGACATGGGCGACGCCGTGGCCACAACCAGTGCCGCCGACGCCGGGGGCGCCGCCGTCGATGCCGGTGGTGGGCGACGTCGCGCCCAGACGCGGCCGCGAGGCCCGGACACCCGGCCCCGCTCCGCCCGGGCGGAGCTGGTGCGCCTGCTCACCCCCGCGCTGGCCGCGGGAGGGCTCGACCTGGAGGACGTCACCGTCAGCCGGGCCGGATCCCGCAGCGTGGTCCGGGTGGTCGTGGACCGCGACGGCGGAGTGGACCTGGACGCGGCCGCCGAGGCCAGCCGGGTGGCCTCGGCCGTGCTCGACGCCGCCGAGACCGATCCGGCGGCCGGCGGCCCGCCGCTGGCCGGGCCGTACGTCCTCGAGGTCAGCTCGCCCGGTGTCGATCGTCCGCTGGTGGCGCCGCGGCACTGGCGCCGGGCCCGCGGACGGCTGGTGTCGGTGCGCACCCGGGACGGCCGGCAGCTGCTCGGGCGGGTGCGCGCCACGGACGAGCAGGCGGCCGAACTGGTGCCCGAGGGTGGGCGCGCGGCCGTCGGCGACGTGGTGCGGATATCCTTTGCCGACGTGGTCAGAGCCGCCGTGCAGGTGGAGTTCCGCGCAGCCGACGAGGACCTCGCGACCGGCGATGAGGATCCCGCGGGCGACGAGCATCCTGTAGGCGACGAGGTCCTCGCGGCCGGCGAGGCCCAGGACGCGGAGGCGCAGCGATGAGACTCGACGTGGCGGCGTTGCGCGGCATCGAACGTGAGAAGGACATCGCCTTCGACACCCTGGTGGAGGCGATCGAGACCGCGCTGCTGACCGCCTACCGGCACACCGACGGGGCGGCCGCGGACGCCCGGGTGGTCATCGACCGGACGTCCGGGCAGGTGGCGGTGTACGCCCGCGAGACCTCCCCGGACGGGATGACGCGGGAATGGGAGGACACCCCCGCGGACTTCGGCCGGATCGCCACGATGACGGCCAAGCAGGTGATCATGCAACGGCTGCGCGAGGCCCAGCAGGAGATCACCTACGGGCAGTATGCCGACCGGGAGCACGAGGTCGTCTCCGGCGTCGTCCAGCACCACGAGCAGCGGGCCGGGTCGAAGGTCGTTCTGGTCGATCTCGGCACCCTCGAGGGTGTGCTGCCGCCCGCCGAGCAGGTCCCCGGCGAACGTTTCGAGCACGGGGACCGGATCAAGTGCTATGTCGTCAGCGTCACCCGGGGCGTGCACGGCCCCACGGTGACCCTGTCGCGGACCCATCCGGAGCTGGTCAAGGGCCTGTTCCGGCTGGAGGTGCCGGAGGTGGCCGACGGCACGGTGGAGATAGCCGCGATCGCCAGGGAGGCGGGCCACCGCAGCAAGATCGCGGTTCGGTCGACGGTGGCCGGGGTGAACCCGAAGGGCGCCTGCATCGGCCCGATGGGAGCGCGGGTGCGGGCCGTCATGGCCGAGCTGCACGGTGAGAAGATCGATATCGTCGACTGGTCCGCCGACTCGGCCGCGTTCGTCGGTAACGCGCTGTCACCGGCGCGGGTGGCGCGGGTCGAGGTCACCGATCCCGCCGTCCGCGCGGCGCGGGTGGTCGTGCCGGACTACCAGCTTTCCCTCGCCATCGGCCGGGAGGGGCAGAACGCCCGGCTGGCGGCACGCCTGACCGGGTGGCGCATCGACATACACTCGGATACGGAAGGCGCTGGTGACGCAGTGGTAAGGGATGGTGCGGAGGCGGGTGCCCGGCGGGCCGCGTCGCCGTCCTTCCCACGGAGATCTCCCGCTACCGGCGGCCCCTCGTCAGGTGCAACGAGATAGACTGATGGGCGCACGCCGTGCGGAGCCGGTCCGTACATGTGTGGGATGTCGTGCCCGGGTGGCGCGGTCGGACCTGATGCGTACGGTGGCGGTAGGCGGTGAGCTCAGACCAGATGTTCGCCGCTGTATGCCTGGGCGGGGGGCACACCTGCACCCCGATCTGGCATGCCTGGACCTCGCGGAACGCCGCAGGGCGTTTCCGCGGGCGCTGCGGGTCGCGGGGCCGCTCGGGCTTGAGCATGTCAGGGCGCACCTCGTCCAGCGGCGCACGGCCGGGGAGCAGCGGTAGGACGGACAGGCCTCGCACCGATGCGGGGCTGACGGAAGATCGGACGACATCACCCGATGTCGACACGGAAGCAGGTCGAGACAGCGATGACCGCGCGATGAGCACGCAGCCATGATCACGACCAGCAGGTAACCAGGGTCACGCGGGCGGACCGCGGGCCGAACGAAGGAGCACCGTGGCAGGAAAGGCCCGCGTACATGAGCTCGCCAAGGAGCTCGGCGTCGACAGCAAGACCGTGCTTGCCAAACTGAAGGATCTCGGCGAGTTCGTGAAGTCGGCATCATCCACAGTCGAGGCACCGGTCGTCCGCAAGCTCAAGGAGTCGTTCCCCTCCGAGAGCGCCGGTGCGCAGCGCTCCGCCGGGCGCGGCGGAGCCCCCGCGGGCAACAGCGCCCGGCCGGTGCCAGGTGCCCGTCCAGGGCCGCCACCGCCCCGCCCGGGCCCGCGGGTACCCGGTCGCCCGGGCGGGCCGGCCCGTCAGCACGGCCCCGCGGCCCCGGCCACGCCCGCCGGCCAGACGCCCTCAGGCCAGACGCCCTCAGGCCAGACGCCCTCAGGCCAGACGCCCTCAGGCCCGGTCGTCCCATCGCGTCCGAGCACGCCGCCGGCACCGCACCCCTCCGCGGCGCGCGCGGCCAGCCCGGGCGCCACGCCGGGCGCCCCGTCGGCTCCGCAGCACGCCCGGCCCCGCCCGGGTGCGCCCACTCCGCCTCCACCTCCGCGGCCGGGCTCCCCGGGCTCCCCGGGCGGCGCGCACAACACGCCCGCGCAGGCCCCGCCGAACACGGGCCCGGCGGCGCAGGCCCCGTCGGCGAAGAACGCCCCGGCCCCCGGGGCGTCGGCGAAGAGCTCCGGCCCACGCCCCACGCCGGGCCCGCGTCCCGGCCCCCGGTCGGCCGCTCCGGGTAACAACCCGTACACGACATCAGGCTCGCAGTCACGGTCGCAGCCGCCGGCTTCCGGGGCCTCCGGTGGTACGCCGGCCGCGCCGCCGCACCGCCCAGGCGGCGGTGGGCGGCCCGGTGGCCCGCGTCCGGGCGGCGCGGGCGGCCCGCGCACTGGTGGTACCGGTGGCCCGCGGCCGTCGCCCGGCCAGATGCCGCCGCGCCCCGGTGGTACCGGTGGCCCGCGGCCGTCGCCCGGCCAGATGCCGCCGCGCCCCGGCGGTACCGGTGGTCCCCGGCCCAGCCCGAACATGTTCCCCTCCCGCCCCGCCGGGGGCGGGCCGCGTCCCGGCGGCGGTGGTGGCGGTGGCGGTGGCCGTCCGGCTCCCGGCGGTGGCGGTGGCCGTCCCGGTGGCGGGCGCCCGGGTGGCGGCGGCGGCTTCGCCGGCCGTGGCGCGCCCGGCCGTCCGGCCGGCGCCGGATCCGGTGGGGGCGCGGGTGCCCCCGGCCGTCCCGGCGGTGGCGGTCCCGGCGGCCCTGGTGGTCCCGGTGGTCCCGGCGGCCGACCCACCTCCGGGGGGCGCGGCCGCGGTGGCACCACGGCCGGTGCGTTCGGTCCCGGTGGCCGTGGCCGCCCGGGGCGCCAGCGCAAGTCCAAGCGTGCGAAGCGGCAGGAGTGGGAGAGCGGGCTGGAAGCCCCCCGCATGGGGGCGATGGTCCCGCGCGGCAACGGGCAGGTCATCAGGCTGCCCCGGGGCGCCTCCCTGGCCGACTTCGCGGACAAGATCGACGCCAACCAGGGCGCGCTCGTCCAGGTCGTGTTCACCCAGCTCGGTGAGATGGTGACCGCGACGCAGTCGTGCACGGACGAGACCCTGCAGCTGCTCGGCGTGACGCTCGGGTACGACGTGCAGATCGTCAGCCCCGAGGACGAGGACAAGGAGCTGCTGGAGAGCTTCGACCTGTCCTTCGGCGGTGAGTACGGCGACGAGGTCGAGCTGCAGCCGCGCCCACCGGTCGTGACCGTCATGGGCCACGTCGACCACGGCAAGACGAAGCTGCTCGACGCGATCCGGCAGACGGACGTGGTCAGCGGCGAGGCCGGTGGGATCACCCAGCACATCGGGGCCTACCAGGTCCGGGCGAAGGTCGACGGCGAAGAGCGGAAGATCACCTTTATCGACACCCCTGGTCACGAGGCCTTCACCGCGATGCGTGCCCGTGGCGCGCAGGTGACCGACATCGTGGTGCTGGTGGTCGCCGCCGACGACGGCGTCAAGCCGCAGACGATCGAGGCGCTCAACCACGCCCAGGCCGCGGACGTGCCCATCGTCGTCGCCGTCAACAAGATCGACAAGGAGGGGGCGGACCCGCAGAAGGTGCGCGGGCAGCTCACCGAGTACGGGCTGGTCGCCGAGGAGTACGGCGGTGACGCGATGTTCGTCGACGTCTCCGCCCGCAACCGCACCAACATCGACGGGCTGCTCGAGGCGGTCATCCTCACCGCCGACGCGGCGCTGGACATGCGTGCCCCGACCGAGGTCGAGGCCCAGGGGGTGGCGATCGAAGGCCGGCTGGACCGCGGCCGCGGCCCGGTGGCCACCGTCCTCGTCCAGCGCGGGACGCTGCGGGTCGGGGACTCGATCGTCGCCGGCGAGGCGTTCGGGCGCGTCCGGGCGATGCTCGACGAGCACGGTGACCCGGTGAGCGAGGCCGGCCCGGCCCGGCCCGTCCAGGTGCTCGGGTTCACCAGTGTTCCCGACGCGGGCGACAACTTCCTGGTCGTCCCGGAGGACCGGGTCGCCCGCCAGATCGCCGAGCGGCGGCAGGCGCGCGAACGCAACGCCGAGCTCGCGCTCAGTCGCGGCCGCCCGACCCTGGAGACGATCCTGGAGCGGATGAAGGAGGGCGAGAAGACCCAGCTCAACCTCATCCTCAAGGGCGACGTGTCCGGTTCGGTCGAGACGGTCGAGGACTCGCTCCTCAAGATCGACATCGGCGACGAGGTCTCGTTGCGGATCATCGGGCGCGGCGTCGGTGCGATCACCGAGAACGACGTGAACCTGGCCAGCGCGTCCGACGCGGTCATCCTCGGCTTCAACGTCCGCGCCGAGGGCAAGGCGCGGGAGCTCGCCGAGCGCGAGCGCGTCGACGTCCGCTACTACTCGGTCATCTACCAGGCGATCGAGGACATCGAGAACGCGCTCAAGGGCATGCTCAAGCCGGTCTACGAGGAGATCCAGCTCGGGACCGCCGAAGTCCGCGAGGTGTTCCGGGTGCCGCGGATCGGCAACGTCGCCGGCTGCCTCGTACGCTCCGGGCTCATCCGCCGCAACGCCAGGGCACGCCTGGTCCGCGACGGTGTCGTCGTAGCGGACAACCTCACGGTCGAGTCGCTCAAGCGGTTCAAGGACGACGCGACCGAGGTCAGGGAGGGCTACGAGTGCGGTGTGGGGCTCGGCTCGTTCAACGACATCAAGATCGATGACGTGATCGAGACCTTCGAGCAGCGGGAGGTTCCCCGTTCCTGAGGAGCTTCCCGGGCAGCCTTGAGGACACGGCTATGTGGACAGGAACGGCGGTGTTCGACCTTCTCCTCGGCGACATCCGCTCGCTGAAGGAGAAACGGTCGGCGGTCCGGCCGGTGGTGGCGGAGCTCCGCCGCAGGTATGCGGTGAGTGCGGCGGAGACCGGCCATCACGATCTGCACCGTCGGGTACAGATCGCCGTGGCCGTGGTGGCCGCGGACCGGGCCCACTGCGTCGAGATCGTCGAGGCATGTGAGCGCCTGGTTGCGCAGCGTCCCGAACTGGAGCTGCTTTCGGCGCGAGTACGGTATTTCTCCGACGAGGACGACTCCTCCGACGAGGACGATTCCCCCGACGAGGATGCGGCGACAGTGACGGGAGGAAGCCATGGCTGACCCTGCTCGGGCCCGCCGGCTCGCGGTGCGTATCCGTGAGGTGGTCGCGGCCGCGCTGGAACGTCAGGTGAAGGACCCCCGGCTGGGCATGGTCACCGTGACCGATGCCCGGGTGACGCCGGACCTGACCGAGGCCACCGTCTTCTACACCGTCTACGGCGACGACGCGGACCGGGCGGACTCGGCCCGCGCGCTGGAGTCGGCCAAGGGCCTGCTGCGCAGCCAGGTCGGCCGACAGACCGGGGTCAAGGTCACTCCGGCCCTGACCTTCGTCCACGACCGGCTGCCGGAGGACGCCCGTCACCTCGAGGAACTGATCATCACTGCCCGGAAGCGGGACGCGAGCCTTGCCGGCGTGCGGGATGGCGCCCGACCGGCCGGTGAGGCCGACCCTTACCGTAAGCCTCGTGAGGATGACGAGCCCGCTGGGGGCATGATGTCTGACGAGGGCCTGATGGGGACATGATGGGGGTCGAGCTGCGATGACCGACGTGACGAGCCTCGCGGACCTGTCCCTGCTACCGGTGCCCGAGGCCGGGGACGCAACGGCTCGGGCGCAGGCGGAGTCCGAGGACGTGGCCGGTGAGCAACGGGGCCGCGCGGTGGAGGCGATCCTGTCCGCCGTCCAGGGCGGCGAGAGTATCCTGCTGGTGGCGCACGTCGACCCGGACGGGGACAGCCTCGGGTCGGCGATCGCGCTCGGGCTGGCCCTGCGCACGCTCGGCAGCCGGGCGTCGGTGTCGTTCGACAGCGACCCGTTCGTGGTACCACGTTCCCTGGCCTTCCTGCCCGGCCAGGACCTCCTCGTCCCGCCGTCGCTGGTCCCGGCGACCCCGGACCTGGTGGTGACGCTGGACGCCGGCAGCCTCGGCCGGCTCGGGGCGCTGGGCCGGGTCGCCACCCGGGCCCGCCGGATGGTCGTGATCGACCATCACGCCTCGAACACCCGGTTCGGGGACATCAACGTCATCGACGCCGCCGCAGCGTCCACCAGCGTGATGATCACTGATGTCATCGACGCGCTCGGCGTGGAGCTCGACCACGACCTGGCCGTGGCGATCTACACCGGTCTGGTGACCGACACCGGCTCGTTCCGCTACGCCGCGACGACCCCGGCCGTCCACCAGCTGGCCGCGCGGCTGCTGGCCACCGGCATCCGCCACGACCTGATCACCCGTACGGTGTGGGACACCCACCGCTTCGGCTACCTGCGGCTGCTCGGCGAGCTGCTCGGCCGGGCCCGCCTGGAGCCCGAGTACGACCTGGTCTGGACGTGGTGCGCGTTCCCGGACCTCACCCGCGCCGGGCTCACCCTGGACGAGATCGAAGGGGTGATCGATATCGTGCGGACCACCGCCGAGGCCGAGGTGGCGGTCGTCTGCAAGCAGGGCGCCGACGAGGTCTGGCGGGTGTCGGTGCGTTCCAAGGGCGCCATCGACGTCGGCGCGGTGTGCACTGAGCTCGGTGGCGGCGGCCACCGCTTCGCCGCCGGGCTGACCTCGTCGAACCCCCTTGAGCAGACCCTGGACACCCTGCGCGGCGCGCTGGTGCGAGCACCCCGGCTGCCTGTCTGATGGCTGCCGCCACCGCCCCGGGCGGGGCGG
>NZ_CEVIVC010000003.1:12882-70195 GCF_982290645.1 Protofrankia sp. CiP1_Cm_nod4 | reverse complement strand
AAGGCCCGGCTGTGGAAGGCCTGGTCGTGGTCGACAAGCCGGCGGGCTGGACCTCGCACGACGTGGTCGCCCGCTCCCGCCGGATACTGCGCACCCGCCGGATCGGCCACGCGGGCACGCTCGACCCGATGGCCACCGGCGTGCTGGTGCTCGGGGTCGGCCGGGGCACCCGGCTGCTCGGTCATCTCGCCCTGACGGGCAAGGTCTACGAGGCGACGGTGCGGCTCGGCGTGTCGACCACCACCGACGACGCCGAGGGGGAGGCGCTCGCCGTCGCGGACGACGCCGTCGCCCAGGCGGCGGCCGCCGACCAGCCGCGCCTGGCCGCCGCCATGGCGGCGCTCACCGGTGAGATCGACCAGGTCCCGTCCGCGGTCAGCGCGGTGAAGGTCGACGGGGTGCGGGCCTACGCCCGGGTGCGCGCCGGGCAGGACGTCGTCCTGGCGGCGCGCCGGGTGACGGTGAGCCGCTTCGACCTGCTCGCCCGCCGCGGGACGGATCTCGACGTGGCCGTGGCCTGCTCCAGCGGCACCTACGTGCGGGCGCTGGCCCGCGACCTGGGCGCGGCGCTGGGCTGCGGCGCCCACCTCACCGCCCTGCGGCGGACGTCGGTGGGCTCGTTCGGCCTTGCCGGGGCGGTCACGCTCGACACCCTCGCCGAGCGGGGGGCGGCCGCGCTGCGTCCGCTGGCCGGCGCGGTCGGCGCGCTGTTCCCCCGCCGCCAGGTCGACGCCGACGAGGCAGGTGCGATATCTCATGGCCGCCGGCTGCCGCCGTTCGGCGTGCCCGGCCTCTATGGTGTCTTCGGCCCTGCTGGTGAGCTGCTCGCCCTGGCCCAGGACACCGCGGGGGCCGGCCGGCCGTTGGTGGTTTTCACGCCGCCTTCCACCCCTGGGCCCGCGGAGATCCCGATAGGCTTCTGAACGTGCAGTGGTGGCGTGAGGTGCGCAATACGCCGGACGACTGGCCCGGCGGTGTCGTGACGATCGGTTTTTTCGACGGCGTCCACCGCGGCCACCAGCAGATCATCACCCGTGCGGTCGAGCGGGGGCGTCAGGCCGGCGAGCCGGTCCTGGTGCTGACCTTCGACCCGCATCCGGCGGAGGTCATCAGTCCAGGCAGTCACCCACCGTTGTTGACCACTCCTGATTTCAAGATCGAACTGCTGGGCCGCCTGGGTGCCGACGCCGTGTGCGTACAGTCGTTCACGCCCGAGTTCAGCCTGATGCCGGCGGCGGACTTCGTCCACGGCATGCTGCGGCCCCGGCTGCGGCCGAGTGTGGTGGTGGTCGGCGATAACTTCACCTACGGCCACCGGGCGGAGGGGAACCTGGAGAGCCTGCGCCGCGCCGGCGAGGCGGCGGGCTTCGCGGTGGAGGGCGTCCGGCTCGTGCGCGAGGACGACCATGTGCTCTCCTCCACCCACATTCGGGCTCGTATCGCCGAGGGTGACGTGGCGACGGCGGCGCGTGCGCTCGGCCGTGACCATCGGGTCGAGGGGACCGTGGTGCACGGGGACGCGCGCGGGCGGACCATCGGATATCCGACAGCGAACCTGCGCACCACCCGGTACGCGGCGGTGCCGGCGGACGGCGTCTACGCCGGGTACGTGCTGCGGGCCACCGAGCGTCATCCGGCGCGTCACCCGGCGGCGATCTCGATCGGGACGAACCCCACGTTCGATGGCGCCGACCGCCGGGTCGAGGCGTACCTGCTCGACTTCGACGGCGATCTCTACGGCGCCCAGCTGGCGTTCGAGTTCACCGAACGGCTGCGCCCGACCCTGCGTTTCGACTCCGTGGGCGACCTCGTCACCCAGATGGCCGCCGACGTGACCGCCACCCGCAAGATCATCGCGGTAGCGGGCCCGGGGCACCGGTAGCCGTGGGACGCCGGCGGACGCAGGTCGGGCAGTACCCGCTGGGTTGGTAAGCTTCGACACCAGACGAGCGTGGTGTGTCCGTCAGCCCGGGTGGGGAAGACCCCGGGCGCGCATCCCGCCCGGTGACGAAAGAGGTTTCGCATGCCGCTCGCGAGCGACGTCAAGCAGCAGATCCTGTCCGAGTACGCCACGGTCGAGCGGGACACCGGCTCCCCCGAGGTGCAGGTGGCGATGCTCACCCGGCGGATCAGTGACCTGACCGAGCACCTGAAGATGCACAAGCACGACCATCACAGCCGGCGGGGCCTGCTGCTGCTGGTCGGGCGCCGGCGGCGGCTGTTGAACTACCTCGCCAACACCGACATCAGCCGGTACCGGTCGCTGATCGAGCGGCTCGGGCTGCGGCGGTAGCGGCGGAGGCGGGGATAGCGATGGGGAAGCGATGTCGTATGTGAGGCGATGTCGCTTCCATTGATCTGACCGGGTCCGTGACGGTGCGAGCTGTCGGTCCTCGGTGGTGGTGCCCGGGTGCTGGGCCGTACGAGGCGGTCGTACGGTGGACCCGGGGGCTTCGACTGAGCGCCGGCCTCCTCGGCGAGACGGACCCGGCCGATGTGGAGGAGGAATGGTGCCAGTAGAAGACCAGACGATCTCGGCCGAGGCAGTCATCGACAACGGTGCCGCCGGCCAGCGGACCGTCCGTTTCGAGACGGGCCGGCTGGCCCGCCAGGCGGCCGGCTCGGCCGTCGCCTACCTGGGCGACACGATGGTGCTGTCCGCGACGACGGTCAGCAAGCAGCCCAAGGAGCAGCTCGACTTCTTCCCGCTGACGGTGGACGTCGAGGAGCGGATGTACGCCGCCGGGCGTATCCCCGGCTCGTTCTTCCGGCGGGAGGGGCGTCCCAGCGAGGACGCGATCCTGACCTGCCGCCTGATCGACCGCCCGTTGCGGCCGTCGTTCGTCAAGGGCCTGCGCAACGAGATCCAGATCGTGGCGACAGTGCTCGCCCTCGACCCGGACACGCTCTACGACGTGGTCGCGATCAACGCCGCCAGCGCGTCCACGACACTGGCCGGGCTGCCGTTCTCAGGCCCGGTCGGGGCCACCCGGGTCGGCTATGTGGACGGGACCTGGATCGCCTTCCCGACCCACGCGGAGCTGGAGCGGGCCACCTTCGACATGGTTGTGGCCGGCCGCGTCCTCGACGACGGCTCCGACGTCGCGATCATGATGGTCGAGGCGGAGGCCACCGTGCAGACGATCCCGCTGCTCGCCGCGGGATCGTCCGCCCCGACCGAGGACGTCGTGGCCGCGGGCCTGGAGGCGGCCAAGCCCGCCATCCGGGAGCTGTGCCGGGCCCAGCGCGAACTGGCCGAGCGGGCAGCCAAGCCCACCCGTGACTTCCCGCTGTTCATCGACTACCACGACGACGTGCTGGAAGCGCTCACGATAGCGGTCGGTGACGAGCTGGCCGCGGCGCTGCGCATCGCGGGCAAGCAGGAGCGGGAGACCGAGCTCGACCGGGTCCGCCTGCTGGCCGCGGAGAAGGTCGTGGGCCAGTTCGAGGGCCGGGAGAAGGAGATCGGCGCGGCCTACCGCGCCCTGACCAAGAAGCTGGTGCGCCAGCGCATCGTCGCCGACGGCGTCCGCATCGACGGGCGTGGGGTCACCGAGATCCGCGAGCTGGCGGCGGAGGTCGACTTCATCCCCCGGGTGCACGGCTCGGCGCTGTTCGAGCGGGGCGAGACCCAGATCCTCGGCGTGACCACCCTGGCCATGCTGCGGATGGAGCAGACGGTCGACACGCTCAACCCCGACCGCACCAAGCGCTACATGCACAACTACAACTTCCCGCCGTACTCCACCGGGGAGACCGGCCGGGTGGGCTCGCCGAAGCGGCGCGAGATCGGCCATGGCGCGCTGGCCGAGCGGGCGCTGCTGCCCGTGCTGCCCAGCCGGGAGGAGTTCCCGTACGCGATCCGGCAGGTCTCCGAGGCGCTGGGCTCCAACGGGTCGACCAGTATGGGGTCGGTCTGCGCGAGCACGTTGTCGTTACTGAACGCCGGTGTCCCGCTCAAGGCCGCCGTCGCCGGGATCGCGATGGGGCTCATCCGCGAGGGTGACCAGTTCGTCACGCTCACCGACATCCTCGGTGCCGAGGACGCCTACGGCGACATGGACTTCAAGGTCGCCGGGACGCGGGAGTTCGTCACGGCCCTCCAGCTCGACACGAAGCTGGACGGCATTCCCGCCACCGTCCTCGCCGGCGCGCTCCAGCAGGCCAGGGCCGCGCGGCTGGCGATCCTCGACGTCATGGCCGAGGCCATCGACGGGCCGGACGAGATGTCCGCCCACGCGCCACGGGTCATCTCCGTCAAGATCCCGGTAGACAAGATCGGTGAGGTCATCGGCCCGAAGGGCAAGATGATCAATCAGATCCAGGCGGACAGCGGGGCCGAGATCACCGTCGAGGACGACGGCACCATCTACATCGGCGCGCAGGACGGCGTCTCCGCCGAGAGCGCTCGTTCGGCGATCAACGCGATCGCCAACCCGCAGCTCCCCGAGGTCGGGGAACGCTACCTGGGCACGATCGTCAAGATCACGACCTTCGGCGCGTTCGTCTCGCTGACCCCGGGCAAGGACGGGCTCCTCCACGTCAGCAAGCTCAAGCAGCTCTCCGGAGGGAAGCGGGTGGAGAAGGTGGAAGAGGTGGTCCAGGTCGGCCAGAAGCTCCAGGTCGAGATCACCGACATCGACAGCCGCGGGAAGATCAGCCTGAGCCCCGTGGTCGAGGACGCCGACGGCGTCCCGGTCGGGGCCTGACCGCCGCCGGTGACCGACACGGCTGTCATCAGGGCGGGCGAGGAGCTGCTGTCCGGCGGGGTCCGGCGGGTGATGCTGCCCGGTGGGCTGCGGGTGCTCACCGAGCAGGTCCCCGGGGTCCGCTCGGTCGCGATCGGGATCTGGGTCGGGGTGGGCTCCCGCGACGAGAGCCCACTGACGGCGGGCTGCTCCCACTACCTCGAGCACCTGCTGTTCAAGGGCACTCCCTCCCGGGACGCGCTCACGATCAGCGCGGCGATCGAGGCGGTCGGCGGTGAGCTCAACGCCTTCACGACCAAGGAGTACACCTGCTACTACGTGCGGGTGCTCGACAGCGACCTCGCCGACGCGGTCGAGGTGCTCAGCGACATGATCTCCCATTCGCTGATCACCGCCGACGACGTCGAGGCCGAGCGCGGCGTGATCCTCGAGGAGATCGCCATGCACGACGACGACCCGAGCGACGTCGTGCACGACGTGTTCTCCGCGGCCCTGCTCGGCGACACCGAGCTGGGCCGCCCGGTGCTGGGCACGACCGAGTCCATCGAGAACCTCGAGCGCGACACCATCGCCGAGTACTACCGCTCCCGGTACACCCTGTCGGACATGGTGGTCGCGGTCGCCGGCAACATCGACCATGAGCGGACGCTCGCGCTCGTCACCTCGGCCTTCGCCGACCGGCTGGGCGGGCTGGGCGCCCCGGCGGCGGCGCGCGGCGGTTCCTACACCTACCCCGACGCCGCGGGCGTGGTGGTCCACCGGCGTCCCACCGAGCAGGCGCACGTCGTGCTCGGCACCGTCGGGATGTCCCGCCAGGACGACCGCCGGTTCGCCCTGGGAATCATGTCCTCGGCCCTCGGCGGGGGGATGAGCTCCCGGCTGTTCCAGGAGGTCCGGGAGAAGCGCGGGCTGGCCTACTCCGTCTACTCGTTCGCCTCCCACTTCGCCGACGCCGGGCTGTTCGGCGTGTACGCGGGATGCGCGCCGCGGCGCGCCGACGACGTGCTCGCCCTCTGCCGCGAGCAGCTCGAGCTGATGGCGACGGCGGGCGTCACCGACGAGGAGCTGGCCCGGGCCAAGGGCCAGAGCCGGGGCTCCCTGGTGCTGGGCCTGGAGGACACCGGTTCGCGGATGAGCCGGATCGGCAAGAGCGAGCTCGTCCACGGCGAGCTGCTCTCCGTCGACGAGATACTTGCCCGGGTGGACGCGGTCACCCGCGACGACGTCCGGGCCGTCGCCGCCGAGCTGCTCACCCGTCCGCTCGCCCTGGGCGTGATCGGCCCGTTCGACGGCCACGACTTCGCGCGGGTGGTCGCGGCATGAGCTCCGCTCCCGCCGCCCCCGAGCGCCTGCGGGTCGGTGTGCTCGGCGCCCGCGGCCGGATGGGCTCGACGGTCCGCGCCGCCGTCGAAGCCGCTGACGATCTCTCCCTGGTCGCCGCGGCCGACGCCGGGGACGACCGCGACGCCCTGCGCGCCGCCCAGATCGTCGTCGACTTCACCCGCCCCGACGCCGTCATGGACAACCTGCGCTGGTGCGTCGACGCCGGCCTGCACGTCGTCGTGGGCACCTCCGGCTTTGACGCGCAGCGGCTGGCCACCGTGCGCGGCTGGCTCGCCGACGCCCCCGGGGTCGGGGTGCTGGTGGCCCCGAACTTCGGGGTCGCGGCGGTGCTCATGATCCATTTTGCCGCCCAGGCAGCCCGCTTCTTCGAGTCCGTGGAGATCGTCGAGCTGCACCATCCGGGCAAGCTCGACGCCCCCAGCGGGACGGCCGCCCACACCGCGGAGGCGGTCGCGCGGGCCCGGGCCAAGGCCGGGCTGGACCCGGCCGGCCCGGACGCCACCTCGTCCGCGCTGCCCGGGGCGCGCGGCGCGCGGGTCGGCGGGGTGCCCGTCCACAGCATCCGGCTGTCCGGGCTCGTCGCGCACCAGGAGGTGCTCTTCGGCGGCGCCGGCGAGACGCTGACCCTGCGTCACGACTCGTTGGACCGGACCTCCTTCATGCCGGGGGTGCTGCTCGGCGTGCGCCGCACGCCCGACCGGCCCGGCCTGACCGTGGGCCTCGAGGCCCTGCTCGAGCTGTGAGGCCCGGACCGTTGGGGCCGCGGCGGTGAAGGCCCGTCACGTGGTGGTCGTGCTGGTCGTCGCGGCGGTGTTCTACCTCGCCCTGATCGGCTGGCGGGGCGTCCAGCTGCTCACCGAGGACAGCTGGGCCGCGCGCGGGATGGGCGTGGGCGTCCTGCTGCTGCCCGTGGTGGGCGTGGCCGTCGTCGTCCGGGAGCTGCAGTTCGGCCGGGCGGCCGAACGGCTGGGCCGCCAGTTGTCAGCGGAATCCGCCGACGTCGCGACGCAGCTGCCGCGACGCCCCTCCGGCCGGATCGACCGCGCCGCCGCCGACGCGCTCTTCGAGACCCGGCGGGCCGAGACCGAGGCGGCCCCCCGGGACTGGCGGGCCTGGTACCGGCTCGCGGCGGCTTACGGTGACGCTGGGGACACCCGTCGGGGACGGCGTGCGATGCGCTACGCAATAGCTCTCGAACGCGCCGATTCCGCCGCGTGATCTCGATACGTTTCGGACATGAGCGCGGGCGTCGTCTACGGAATCGATCTCGGAACCACGTACAGCTGTGTTGCCCGGGTGAACCGGTTGGGGGAGCCGGAGGTGGTCCCGCTCTCCGACGGCGCCGCCACGCTGCCGAGCGTCGTGCTGTTCGTCGGGCCGGACGACTACGTCACCGGTGAGCCCGCCCGCCGTCTCGCCCGCGCCCGTGCCGACGACGTGTGCGCGCTGGTCAAACGCCGGATGGGCGACGGTGACTGGCGTTTCGTCAGCTCCGGGCGGGCCTGGTCGGCACCGGCGGTCAGCAGCCTGATCCTGCGGGCGCTGGTCGGCGACGTGGCCTTCGCCGCCGGCGAGTCGGTCCGCGACGTCGTCATCACCGTCCCGGCCTACTTCGGTGACGAGGAGCGCCGCGCGACGGTGCTCGCCGGGCAGTACGCCGGCCTCACGGTCGTGGACGTCATCAACGAGCCGACCGCCGCCGCGCTGTCCTATGGTTTCGCCCGGTTCAACGCCGACGCCTCCGGCGCCTCCGACGCGGGCCGGAGCGGGCGGGAGGGGCACGAGGAGGCCGCGCTCGTCTACGACCTCGGCGGCGGCACCTTCGACGTGACCGTCGTCGAGCTCGCCGACCGCCGGGTCTCGGTGGTCGCGGTCGACGGCGACCACCAGCTCGGCGGGGCCGACTGGGACGAGAAGATCGTGCTGTACCTGTCCCGGCAGTTCCTCGACGCCCATCCCGGCGCCGAGGACCCCCTCGACGACTCCGAGGCCGCCCAGGCGCTGCTGCTGGCGGCCGAACAGGCTAAGCGCGAGCTCAGCGACCGGACGCGGACAACGGTCCGGGTGGAGCACGACGGGCACGCGCTGACGGTGCCGTTCTCCCGGGACGACCTGGAGCGGCTGACCGCCGGCCTGCTGGAGCGGACCGTGACACTGGCCCGCTCCGTCCTGGCCGCGGCCCGGGCCCGCGGGGTCGCCCGGCTGGACCGGGTGCTGCTCGTCGGCGGCTCGTCCCGGATGCCGGCGGTGGCCCGCCGGCTGGCCGCCGAGCTCGGCGTGCCGGTGGAGCTGCGCGACCCCGACCTCGCGGTTGCCAAGGGCGCGGCCCTCTACGGGGAGAAGAAGGCCATCGAGCGGCTGGTGCTGGCCGACCTGGTGTCCCGGGGGCAGATCCTCGACGGCGCCCAGCCCGACACCGCCGCGCCCGAGGATCTCGCCGCCGCCTGCCGGCGCCTGGCGGACGCCTTCGGGCTGACCGCCGAGCGGGTCCGCCGCACCGTCGAGGTGCAGGTGGTCAACGTGGTCTCCCGCGGGTTCGGCGTGCTCGCGCTCGACCGTTTCGGCGAACGCTCCGCGGTGTTCCTCGTCCACCGCAACGACCGGCTGCCGATAGCGGTCAGGCGCAGCTTCGGCACCGTCCGCGACGATCAGGATGTTGTCACGGTTCATGTGGTGGAACAGGGCGGCGGTGCCGAGTCGACCCGGGTCGACGACGTTAAGATCATCGCACAGGCGGACATCACCGGGATCCCCCCGGGCTTCCCGGCCGGGACGCCCATCGAGATCACCTTCCGGATGGGCTTCGACGGCATCCTGGAGGTGACCGCGCTGCACGAGGGGCTGGCCGACCGTCCCCTGACCGTGCGGGTGGAGACCAGCGCGGCACTCAGCCAGGCCGACGTCGCCCGGGAACGGGACGCGGTGGCCCGGCTGCGCCGTCGGGAGGGCTGAAGGAGCGGGCGTGGAGGATTTCCAGCCTAACGACTACCGCAAGCGGGTCCTTGCCGTCGTCCAGGCCCGCGGTGGGGCCGGGCAGTCCGACCCCTTCGAGCTGTACGACATCCCGCTGGCGGAGGCCGACCGGCTCACCGACGCCGACGTCGCCGCCCGCGTCGAGGCGGTGTGGGCCTTCTGGCAGAAGTCCCGGGACCATCCCAAGTACCGAGGCCTGGTGCTCGCCCTGCTGGCCGCGCACGACCAGGCCGGCCCGGAGCTGCTCGACGCGCGCCGCCGCGGCCTGCTCGCCGAGCGGGTCCGCCGCGAGCGCGACGACCGGGACGGGCAGCGCTTCGCCGACCTCGACGCCGCCGTGGCCCGGCTGGTGCAGCGCTTCGGCGGCCTGCCCGAGGACAAGCTCCCCGGCCTGCGGCAGCTCGCCGCCGAGCGTGGCATCGACGCCGACGCCTTCGCCCTGCGGGTGCGCCGGTACAAGGTGCTGCCCGCCGGGACGCCGGCGCGTCCCGACCGTCCCGCCGTCGACCCCGACCTGCTCCGGCAGGTACGCGCCGACCTCGACGAGCTCGGCCGGCTGTCCGGGGAGACCCCGCCGACGAGCCTGCTCACCCTGCTCGGCCTGCCTCCCGAGGCCGACCGGGACGAGATCCGCCAGGCCCGGGACGAGTTCGCCGCCCGCAACCGCGAACGCCGCCCGGACCGCCGCCGCGCACTCGTGGACGACCTGCTGGCCGCGGTCACCGCCCTGCTCGTCGACGCCGACCCGGCGCTGTACCTGGACGCCCTGGCGGCCGACGTGACCGCCCGGCTGCGCCCGGCGGTGGCCGCGGCGGTGCTGGTCGAGGACGCCCTCACCCCACGGCACTACACGGGCTTCCTCACCGAGGCCGAGGAGCACGGCCTCGACCGGGGCCGGGCCGAGGCCGTGCTCGCCGAACTCGCCCGCGAGCACGGCGTCGACGTGCCGGACGCCCCCGTCCGGGCTCAGCCGGCCCGGCTGCCCCGGCCGGCCCAGCCGGCCCGACCGGCCCCGCCAGCTCAGCCGTCCCGGGCCACACAGTGGCTGGAACCGCTGGCCAGGGCCCGGGCCGCGCTACGGGCGGGCCGCCCGGTCGAGGCCCACGAGCAGGTCGCCGAGGCCCGGGAGCGGGCCGGGGAGCTGCTGCCCGCGATCCGGGCCGTCGCCGACGAGGTCGAGCAGGCCATCCGCGAGGCCGGGTCGCGGTGGCGGCAGGTCGAGGCGGCGCTGGCCGGCCGCAACCTGCGGACCGCCGCCCGGCTGCTCGACGAGCTCGCCCGCGACGCCGCCGACGTGCCCGGCCGGGACGGGCGCAGCGTCGCCGAGGAGACCGCGGCCGTCCGCGAGCAGCTCGCGCGCGCCGACGAGATGGTCGCCGCCGCCGGCCGCAGCCACGGCGCGCAGCGGGAGAGCCTGCTGCTGGAGGCACTGGAGATCGTCGCCGACCATCAGGCCGCCCGCGACGCCCTCGCCGTCACCGGGGTGGCGCCACCGGCGCGGGTGCGGGCCCGGCGTGCCGGCCGCGCCGTGGTGGTCACCTGGCAGCCGTCGCCGTCGGCAGGCACGATCAGGTACCGCGTGCTGCGGATCGGGCCGGACGGCGCCTCCCGCGCGGTCGGCGTCACCCAGGTCACCAGCATCGAGGACGGCGGGGTCGGCCCGGACGCGCCGATCCCGGTCTACGAGGTGCTCGCCGGCCGCTCCGGGCTGTGGTCCGCCCCCGCCCGGTCCGGCGCGGACCAGCCCGGCCCTGCTCCCGTCCTGACCGCGCCCGTCGCCCTGAACGCCGCGGACCGCCTCGAGCCCGCGACCGGTCTGCACCTCGCCGGTGACCTGCTGCGCTGGACCTGGCCGCCGGGCTGCACCGAGATGATGGTCGTCTGGCGCTCCGACGCGCCGGCCGGCACGGCGGACGACCCGGCCGCGCATCGCCGTAAGGTCACCAACGCCAGATACGACGTGGACGGCGGCCTCCCGGTGCCGGCCGAACGGCCGCTGCACCTGGCGGTGTTCGGATGCGTGCGCGACGGCGGGCGGCTGCTGGTCGCCAGCGTCTGCCCGCCGTCGGCCCGCCTGTGGGCGGCCGGGGGTTGACGGGGGGATGACCGTCGATCCTGGTCTACCACGGCCCGGCGCCGCCCAGAATCTAGGCCGCCGTAGGTCGCCATAGGTCCGGTCCGGGGCCAGTTGGCCGCAGGTTACGGTATGGGCATGCGCGTCCAGATCATCGCTCAGACGCAGTTCACCCCACCGGACGACGTCGACTGGTCCACCGATGCCGACGGTGGCCAGGCGCTCGCGGAGTTCGCCGGCCGGGCCTGTTACCAGAGCTGGTCGAAACCGAACCCCGCCACGGCCACGAACGCCGGCTACCTGCGCCACATCCTCGACGTCGGGCACCTGTCCGTGCTCGAGCACGCGACGGTGAGCGTGTACATCACCGGGGTCTCCCGGAGCCTGACCCACGAGCTGGTCCGCCACCGGCACTTCTCCTACAGCCAGCTTTCCCAGCGTTACGTACCGGAGCGGGACGCCGCCGTGATCGAGCCCGACGTCATCGCCGAGGACCCACGGCTGCACGAGCTGTTCACCGAGGCCGCCGCCGCCTCCCTGGAGGCCTACGGCAGGCTCCTCGAGGGGCTGGAGAAGCGGTTCGCCGACGTGGCGGCACCGACCTCCCGGCGCAAGCTCGCCCGGCAGGCCGCCCGGTCGGTGCTGCCCAACGCCACCGAGACCCGGATCGTGGTGACCGGGAACTACCGGGCCTGGCGTCACTTCGTCGCGATGCGGGCGAGCGAGGCGGCCGACGTCGAGATCCGCGCCCTGGCGGTGGCGGTGCTGCGTGAGCTCCAGCGACTCGCGCCGAATGTCTTCGGCGACTTCCAGGTGACCGCCCTGGACGACGGGACCGAGGTTGCGTCGAGCCCGCTCGCCGACTGAGGTGGATGCATGACCAACAGCCTTCTCACCGCCGCCGCAGGGCCGCTGTCACCGGGGCCGCTGTCACCGGACGAGCTGCGGCGCATCCACGCCTACTGGCGCGCGGCGAACTATCTGTCGGTCGGCCAGATCTACCTGCTCGACAACCCCCTGCTGCGGGAGCCCCTGCGGGCCGAGCATGTCAAGCCCCGCCTGCTCGGCCACTGGGGCACCACACCGGGGCTCAACCTGATCTACGCCCACATGAACCGCGTGATCAGGACGAACGACCTCAACGCGATCTACGTCATCGGCCCGGGCCACGGCGGCCCCGGCATCGTCGCGAACGCCTACCTGGAAGGCACGTACTCCGAGGTCTGCCCCTCCATCACCCGGGACGCCGCCGGGCTGCGCCGGCTGTTCCGCCAGTTCTCCTTCCCCGGTGGCATCCCCAGCCATGTGGCGCCGGAGACCCCCGGCTCGATCCACGAGGGCGGGGAGCTCGGCTACGCCCTCACCCATGCCTTCGGCGCCGCGTTCGACAACCCTGACCTGCTGGTCTGCGCGGTCGTCGGGGACGGGGAGGCCGAGACCGGCCCGCTGGCGGCGAGCTGGCACTCGAACAAGTTCCTCGACCCGGTCCGTGACGGCGCGGTACTGCCGATCCTCCACCTGAACGGCTACAAGATCGCCCAACCGGCCGTGCTCGCGCGCATCCCCCAGGCCGAGCTCGACCATCTGATGCGCGGCTACGGCTACCAGCCGTTCCACGTCACCGGGGACGATCCCGAGCAGGTCCACCAGCGCTTCGCCGCCGTCCTCGACACCGTCGTCGCCGAGATCGCCCGGATTCAGCGGCAGGCACGGGCGCACGGCGACCCGTCCCGCCCGCTGTGGCCCATGATCGTCCTTCGCACCCCGAAGGGCTGGACCGGCCCGGCCGTCGTCGACGGCGCGCAGGTCGAGGGCACGTGGCGGTCCCACCAGGTGCCGGTCGCGCAGATCCACGACAGTCCGGAGCACCTGGCGGAGCTGGAACGGTGGCTGCGCGGCTACCGGCCCGAGGAGCTCTTCGACGCCGACGGCCGCCTGGTCGCCGAACTCGCCGGCCTCGCGCCGTCGGGCAACCGGCGGATGAGCGCGAACCCGCACGCCAACGGCGGGGAACTGCTGCGCGACCTGGCCCTGCCCGACTTCCGCGACTACGCCGTGGAGGTCACCAGCCCGGCCACGACGTTCAGCGAGGCGACAAGGGTCCTCGGCGGCTTCCTGCGGGACGTGATGACGGCGAACCCGACGACGTTCCGGGTCATGGGCCCGGACGAGACCGCCTCCAACCGTCTCGGCGCGCTGTTCCAGACGACGTCCCGGGCCTGGAACGCGCAGATCGTCGACGGTGACGACGACCTGGCGCCGGACGGCCGGGTCATGGAGGTGCTCTCGGAGCATCTGTGCCAGGGCTGGCTGGAGGGATACCTCCTCACCGGCCGGCACGGGCTCTTCTCCTGCTACGAGGCGTTCATCCACATCGTCGACTCGATGGTGAACCAGCACGCGAAGTGGCTGAAGACGACCCGCCACATCCCGTGGCGGCGCCCGATCGCGTCGCTGAACTACCTGCTCACCAGCCACGTCTGGCGGCAGGACCACAACGGCTTCTCCCACCAGGACCCGGGCTTCATCGACCACGTGGTCAACAAGAAGGCGGAGATAATCCGGGTCTACCTCCCGCCGGACGCGAACACACTGCTGTCCGTCGCCGACCACTGTCTGCGCAGCCGGCATTACATCAACGTCATCGTGGCCGGCAAGCAGCCAGCGCTGAACTACCTGCCGATGGACGCGGCGATCGCCCACTGCGCCCGGGGCATCGGCATCTGGGACTGGGCCAGCAACGACCACAAAGCCGGCGACCACAAAGCCGGCGATCACGGATCCGTCGACGGCATGCCCGACGTGGTCATGGCATGCGCCGGCGACATCCCGACCCTGGAGACCCTGGCCGCGGTCGACATCCTGCGACGTCACTTCCCCGACCTGAAGGTACGTGTCGTCAACATCGTCGATCTGATGTGCCTCCAGCCCGACAGCGAACATCCACACGGGATCTCCGACGCCCGGTTCGACGCGCTGTTCACCGCTGACCGGCCAGTGATCTTCGCCTACCACGGCTACCCATGGCTGATCCACCGGCTGACCTACCGGCGTACCAACCACATCAACATCCATGTCCGCGGCTACATCGAGGAGGGCACGACCACCACACCGTTCGACATGGTGATGATGAACAACCTCGACCGGTTCCACCTGGTGATCGACGTGATCGACCGGGTCCCGTCACTGGGCGCGCGCGCCGCACACGTTCGGCAGGACATGGTGGACGCCCGGATCGCGGCCCGCGCGTACACCCGCGACTTCGGCACGGACATGCCCGAGATCTCCAACTGGACCTGGCCCTACTAGACGGCCCAGCGCTGTGCACATCAGCGGCGTGAACATCCTCGTGGTCAACGCCGGTTCGTCCAGCCTGAAACTGCGCCTCCTCGGGCCGGGGGACGCTCTGCTGGCCGCGGTCGACCTTCGCGCGCGGGAAGGCCGACCGGACCCGGACGAGGTCACCGCGACGATCACGGACCTGGCCCGCCGCGGCGAGTTCGGCGCGGTCGGGCACCGAATCGTGCACGGCGGGACAGTGTTCACCGGCCCGGTGGTCGTCACCGACCGGGTGGCCAAGGAGCTACACTCGCTCGCCGTACTGGCCCCGCTGCACCAGCCGGCGGCGCTCGCCGCACTGGCCGAGATACGGACCGCGGCGCCCGGCATCACCCAGGTCGCCTGCTTCGACACCTCCTTCCACGCCCGGATGCCACCGGCCGCGACCACCTACGCGGTCCCGGCCGACTGGCGGGACCGTCTCGGCGTGCGCCGCTACGGCTTCCACGGGCTGTCCCACGCGTACGCGTCCCGCCGGGCGGCGGTACTGACCGGCGGGAGCCGGGTGGTGACCTGCCATCTTGGGTCGGGCGCGTCGCTGGCGGCCGTCCGCGACGGCGTCGGCATCGACACCACCATGGGGTTCACCCCCTTGGAGGGGCTGGTCATGTCGACCCGCTCCGGCACGATCGATCCGGGTCTGCTGTTGTGGCTGCAGACGTCGGCCGGCCTGTCCGCCGACGAGCTCACCGAGGCGTTGTTCCACCGGTCGGGCCTGGCCGCCCTGGCCGGCACCCCGGACATGCGTACGGTCGTCGACCAGGCCGTCACCGGCGAGGCCGCCTCCTCCCTGGCGCTGGCGGTCTACCTCCACCGCCTGCGTGCGCAGATCGCCGCGATGGCGGCGGCTCTCGGCGGCCTGGACACGCTGGTCTTCACCGGCGGGGTGGGGGAGCGCTCCGCCGCGGTACGAGCCGGCGCCGCGGACGGGCTGGGCTTCCTCGGTGTGGCTGTCGACCCGGACCGTAACGCCGCCCATACCTCTGGTGATCATGACATCACTGCTGCCGGCTCGCCGGTCCGGACACTCGTTGTCGAGGCCCGCGAGGAGCTGGAGATCGCCCGAGGCGTCCGCGCGTGCCTTGCCGGACAGCTCCCGCGTTGAGGAGAGCGGTGACCGACTCCTGAAGGTGCAGCGGTTCCCCGGCCCACCGTCCGGTGATGGCGTCGTGGGCGACGGACGCGGTCGCGTCCCGCAGATGGCGTAGCGGCTCGTCGCCTGTGCTGAGGGGAGGCTGATGGGGAATCACGGTACCGTCGGGACGCCGTACGGTGACGCTGTGATCCTCGCCGATGGCGAGGATGAGCCCCGCCTCGTGGACGGCATGGTGATGGAACGAGCAGAGCAGAACGAGGTTGTCGAGATCCGTTCTGCCGCCGTCGGCCCAGTGGACGGCGTGGTGGGCGTGCAGCCAGCGGGTGTGGTCGCAGCCGGGGTAGCGGCAGGTGCCCTGGTCACGGGCCTCCAGGAGACGACGTAGGGCCTGTGGGACGGTGCGGCGCCGGCGCCCGGCGTCCGGGATGGTGACACCCGCGTCGCAGGCGAGCCGGCGAACGGTTTCCGGGTGCACCGCGACACCGGGTTCGACGTCACTGCGGGGCTGGTGCGGGCGGCCACTGTCGTGTGGAGGGACGCCGTCGGTGAGCAGGTTCGCGTCGACGTGGACGTTCACGGTGTAGCGGGCGGGGTCGGCCAGCGTAGGTGCCCTGCTGGCGAGGAAACCGCCGGCGACCGTGGTGAGGGCGTCGGCATTCGCGGCCTGGTCGCGAGGCATGTCAGATGTGTGGCCGGCGTGAGCCGCGTCAAGGGCCTTGATGAACAGGGCGCCGTCCTCGGGGGTCAGCCGCGCGTGGACGATCAGGCTGCCGTCGTCGTCCCACCGCCACGAACAGGACCGGCGGGCGTGTCGGTCGACCGCCCTTCCCAGCCCGTCGCGGCCACGCAGACGGCCGTACGCGGCGACGAGCCGGTCAAGCTGACTGGCCGTGGCATGTTCGGCCTGGCGGACCCATTCGGCCTCGCTGTCGACGTCGGCGACCCGGCTGATGGCGCGGGCCTTGGCATAGGACAGCCGGCCGCCCGCGAAGGCGTCGCGCAGCGCGGGGAGCTGTTCGAGAGCATGCCCGACACGGAGGTGCTCATAGCCGGTACGCAGGCTGATCCCGCACTTCCACGACAGCCAGTGCGCACAGGAGCGGATCCCCACCCCTGCCCAGCCCTCGCGGCGGTCGAACGCGGCCAGCGCCAGCAGCCAGGCGCACATCGCGGCTGAGATCCGCCCGGCCCAGGCGCAGATTTCCGCCTCAAGCTGGTGGAGAGGGGCATGCTCCACGTCGATATCGAACATAAGTTCGATATTAGGCCTGCGTCGCCTGTTGCGCAAGAGGGTCGTGACGGCATAAAAGGTCGTGACGGGAAGCCTGAGAGGGGTCGTGAGAGGCGAAGGCTCGTGAGGCGTGAGGCGCGGGTCGGAGGCTGGACTCGTGCCCCGCGGAACACGGCTGCGTCGGTTGCAGAGGCCTGGTGGTCGTAGGTGGTGCTTGCTGATAGTGACGATACGTGCACCGATCTGCTGCTTTTCTGGCGGCAGGCTGTTGCTCGGGTGGGCTGCTGGGGAGCCTTCGGCAGAAAGTCGATCTTTCTGGAGGGAGGGCTGTGTTCCGCGGAACACGGCCGGGACGGCGATGGAACACGGCCGGTGGGCGCAGTGGACGCTGCTGTGCCCAGGGCTGCTGCGCCCGTCAACGGAGTAGACTGATCGCCATGCCGAAGAAACCCGGGCCGGGGGCGCCGTCGGGGTGCTGCCGCCGGGATGCCGGTCGCGCTGGGTAGCGGCTATCGTCGAAGCTTCCTGGCCGTCGTCGGCATTCCGGCCGTCTCATGTGTGACGGACTCATGTGCGTCCGAGGTTGTGCGTCCGAGGTGCCGTCACGTGCCGTGTCGGGTATTGTCCGACAAGGCACCATGAGAACTAAGGTGACCGGCATGTCAGTGTTGTCCCGAGCGCCCTTCGGTCGCATGATTACAGCAATGATCACTCCGTTCACCGTGGACGGTGAACTTGATCTTAAAGGTGCCGCGGCACTCGCGGAGTATCTGGTGGACGTCGGCAACGATGGCCTGGTCGTCAACGGGACGACAGGGGAATCGCCGACCACCTCGGACGCGGAAAAAGAAGAGCTGCTCAGGGCGGTGGTGGAGGCTGTCGGCACCCGGGCGAAGGTGATTGCCGGTGTGGGCACCAACGACACTCGGCACACGGTGGAACTGGCCGTGGCGGCACAGAAGGCCGGCGCGCACGGGCTGCTGGTGGTCAGCCCTTACTACAGCAAGCCTCCGCAGAGCGGGCTTGCGGAGCACTTCCGTACCGTCGCGGACGCTACTGGGCTACCCGTCATGATCTATGATATACCTGGCCGTACCGGTGTCCCGGTGGCAACGGATACGCTGGTACGCTTGGCCGACCATCCACGGATCGTGGCTGTCAAGGACGCCAAGGACGATCTTGGTGCGTCATCGTGGGTCCTTGCTCGAACAGAACTTGCGTACTACTCCGGTACGGACATTCTCAACCTCCCACTCCTGGCGGTGGGGGCCGTGGGGGTCGTAAGCGTCGTCGGGCACGTCGCCACCGCCCGGATTCGTTCGATGATCGATGCTTTCGACGCAGGTGACGCCATTCGTGCCCGTTCACTGCACCTGAGTCTGCTTCCGGCGTACGAGGGCATGTTCAGGAACCAAGGTGTGATCATGACAAAAGCTGCTCTTCACATGGCCGGGCTGCCCGCTGGGGGAGTCCGGCCGCCGCTGGTGGACGCCACCGGGCAGGAGCGCGAGCAACTCCGGGCCGACCTGGCCGCGGCCGGGATCGACCTGTCCGCGGACGTGGCCACCGCTACGGCTGTTACGGCTGCTACGGCTGCAACGGCGGGTTCCGCGTGAGCCATCCCCACCCCGGGCTGAGAACACCGCCACCGCTTCCGCCGGACGGGCTGCGTATCGTCGCGCTCGGGGGCCTCGGCGAGATCGGCCGCAACATGACCGTGTTCGAGTTCGACGGCCGGCTGCTCGTCGTCGACTGCGGAGTGCTCTTCCCCGAGAGCGACCAGCCCGGCGTCGACCTCATCCTCCCCGACTTCACCGCCATCCGGGACAGGCTGGACGCCATCGAGGCGGTCGTGCTCACCCACGCCCACGAGGACCACATCGGCGCCGTCCCCTACCTGCTGCGCGAACGTGCCGACATCCCGCTGGTCGGCTCCCGGCTGACGCTCGCGCTGACCGTGGCCAAGCTCGCCGAGCACCGCATCACGCCGGTCACGGTCGAGGTACGGGAGGGGCAGGTCCACAGTTTCGGCCCGTTCGGTTGCGAGTTCTTCGCGGTCAACCATTCCATCCCGGACGCCCTGGCCGTCGCGATCCGCACACCGGCCGGTCTGGTGCTGCACACCGGCGACTTCAAGATGGACCAGCTTCCCCTCGACGGCAGGCTGACCGACCTGGGCGGCTTCGCCCGGCTCGGCCAGGAGGGCGTCGACCTGCTGCTGTCCGACTCCACCAACGCCGAGGTGCCCGGCTTCGTGACCTCGGAACGGGAGATCGCTCCTGTCCTCGACGGCGTGTTCCGGGATGCGAACAAGAGGATCATCGTCGCGTGCTTCGCCAGCCATGTACACCGGGTACAGCAGATCCTTGACGCGGCGGAGGCGCATGGTCGCTCGGTGTGCTTCGTGGGACGCTCGATGGTGCGCAACATGGGGGTGGCCCGCGACCTGGGCCTGCTGCGGGTCGCGCCGGGCCTCATGGTCGACATGCGGGACGTCGCCTCGCTGCCCGACCGCAACGTCTGCCTGGTCTCAACCGGTTCCCAGGGCGAGCCGTTGTCGGCCCTGTCCCGGATGGCCAACCGTGACCACGCGATCCGGATCGAGGCCGGCGACACGGTCGTGCTCGCCTCCAGCCTGATCCCGGGCAACGAGACCGCGGTCCATCGGGTGATCAACGGGCTGACCCGCTGGGGAGCGAAGGTCGTCCACAAGGGTGTGGCCAAGGTGCACACCTCCGGGCACGCACCGGCCGGCGAGCTCCTCTACGTCCTCAACGCCACCCGTCCGTCCAATGTCATGCCGGTACACGGCGAGTGGCGCCATCTGCGGGCGCACGGCGCGCTCGCCGAGGCGACCGGTGTGCCCGCGGACAGGATCGTGCTCGCCGACGACGGCATGGTCGTTGACCTGGTCGACGGGCAGGCGAACATCACCGGTGTCGTCCCGTGCGGCTACGTCTATGTCGACGGGCTCGCCGTCGGTGACGTCGGCGAGTCGAGTCTGAAGGACCGTCGCATCCTGGGTGATGAGGGCTTCATCACGATCACGGTCGTGGTCGACGCCGCGTCGGGGAAGGTCGTGGGCGGCCCCGAGCTGTCGGCCCGGGGGTTCTCCGACGTCCGCGAGACGTTCGAGCAGGTACGCGGCCTGGTGTCCGAGGCGTTGGCCGAGTCGATGCGCTCTGGCATGGTGGACGTCGCCGCGCTGCAGCAGCTGGTCCGCCGCACGGTCGGACGCTGGGTGAGCGACACCTACCGGCGTCGGCCAATGATCGTGCCGGTGGTGGTCGAGGTCTGAGGCAGCATGCTCTGAGGCGACGCGCCCGGAAGGTCGGGGTTGCCGGATGTCGCGGCCGGAGACCGGTACCGTCCTCGAGTGGCCACACGGGCGAGTGGTACGCGGACGCGTGCCCAGGGCGGGAGGTCTCCCTCCGGCTCGGCGCCTGCGCGGCGTCCACCGGCCGGGGGCAAGGCGTCGAGCGGGAAGCCGGCAGCGAACAGGCCCCGGCCGAAGGCCGTCCCCGCGAAGGCCAGTGCGGGAAGAACCGATACGGGAAGAACCGGTACGGGCAGGTCACGCCCCCCTTTTACCGTGGTCGCCGCCCTTGCCGCGATCCGGCTGTTGGTCCGGGCCTGGGGGATTGCGGCCACGCTGCTGGGCGAGATGGGCCGCCGGATCGGTCGGGGTGCCCGTGACCTGCGTATCGACGAGGCGCACCGGCGGGACGGGGCGGGGCTTGCCGCGCTCGGCGCGACCGCGCTCACCATGGCCGCGGTCTGGTTCCATGCCGGCGGGCCGGTGGGCGGTGTCGTCGCCGGCCTGCTGCGCTTCCTGGTCGGCGCGGGGGCGCTGGCGCTTCCGCTGTTCGGCCTCGGCGCGACCTGGCGGCTGATCCGCAGCCCGAGTGATCCGGACAGCCGTGGCCGGGTGCTGATCGGCTGGGCCGCGTTCGCAGCGGGTGTGCTGGGGCTGGTGCACGTCGCGCACGGGGTGCCCGACTTCGGTGCCGGTACCGCCGCGATCGAGCGGGCGGGGGGGCTGGCCGGGTTCCTGGTCAGCTCACCGCTGTCCAGCGCCGTCACCGCGTACCTGGCGGCACCCCTGCTGCTCCTGGTGAGCGTGTTCGGCATACTCGTGATCACCAGGACCCCGATCCGCGTGATCCCCGACCGGCTGCGCGATCTGCGGGACAGGCTCGTGGCCGGTTACCACCAGCACGGGGACGATCACGATCATCGGCCGGTGGGCAGCCGTGGAGGCCGCCGGAACGAGCCGGTCGCCGGCAGCCCGGCGCGGGACCAGTTCCGCGGGTCGCTGGTGGAGGACCTGCTCGGTGCCCCTGGCTCCCGGTCGCTACCGGATCCGGACGTGTTCGATATCGACGCGCTCGGAGATGCCGAGCCGCCGGTGGCGGACGAGCCGGCGCCGGCTCCCCGGGCTGGCGAACGGCGGGCCGCGAAGACGCGTGGCCGCGGGCCAAGGCCCGAGCCGCCGTCCGAGGTGGAGCACTTCGTCGCTCCCGGACTGAGTGGGACAGCGGACAGTGACTACGTTCTGCCGTCACCGACCCTGTTGCAGCAGGGTACGCCGCCGAAGGTGCGGTCGGCCGCGACGGACACAGTGATCGGTTCGTTGACGGACGTCTTCGCGCAGTTCCGGGTGGATGCCAAAGTGACGGGTTTCACCCGGGGGCCGACGGTGACCCGGTACGAGATCGAGCTGGGCGCGGCGGTGAAGGTCGAGCGGATCATCCAGCTCACCAAGAACATCGCGTATGCGGTGAAGAGCCCGGATGTGCGGATCATCAGCCCGATCCCGGGGAAGAGCGCGGTCGGGATCGAGATCCCGAACAGCGACCGGGAGCTGGTCTCGCTCGGGGACGTGCTGCGCAGCGAGGAGGCGACCGGGAACCCGCATCCGCTGCTGGTCGGCCTGGGCAAGGACATCGAGGGCGGCTATGTGGTGGCGAACCTCGCGAAGATGCCGCACATCCTGATCGCCGGGGCGACCGGGGCGGGCAAGTCGACCTGTATCAACACGCTGATCACGAGTGTGCTGGCGCGGGCCACACCGGACCAGGTGCGGCTGGTGCTGGTGGACCCCAAGCGGGTGGAGCTGACGAGCTACCAGGGGATTCCCCATCTGATCACGCCGATCATCACGAGTCCGAAGAAGGCCGCGGACGCGTTGGAGTGGGTGGTCAAGGAGATGGAGAACCGCTACGAGGACCTGGCCGCCTGCGGGGTGCGCCATGTCGACGACTTCAACCGCAAGGTGCGGGCCGGTCAGATCGTGGCGCCGCCGGGGTCGGAGCGAGTGTACACGCCGTATCCGTACATCCTGGCGATCGTGGACGAGCTGGCGGACCTGATGATGGTGGCGCCACGGGACGTCGAGGACTCGATCTCGCGGATCACGGCGATGGCGCGGGCGGTGGGGATTCACCTGGTGCTGGCCACACAGCGGCCGTCGGTGGACGTGGTGACCGGTCTGATCAAGGCGAATGTGCCGTCGCGGCTGGCGTTCGCGACGTCGTCGCTGGCGGACAGCCGGGTGATCCTGGACCAGGCGGGGGCGGAGAAGCTGGTCGGTCTCGGGGACGCGTTGTTCCTGCCGATGGGGGCGGGGAAGCCGGCGCGGATCCAGGGGGCGTTCGTCTCCGAGGAGGAGATCGCCGCGATCGTCGCGCATACCAGGGAACAGGCGGCTCCGGCGTTCCGGGCGGATGTGTTCGACGGTGCCACCGAGCCCAAGAAGGAGATCGACGAGGACATCGGGGACGACCTGCAGCTGTTCGTACAGGCGGTCGAGCTGGTGGTGTCGACCCAGTTCGGGTCGACCTCGATGCTCCAGCGCAAGCTGCGGGTCGGGTTCGCCAAGGCCGGCCGGCTGATGGACCTGATGGAAAGCCGGGGCATCGTCGGTCCGAGCGAGGGGTCGAAGGCTCGGGACGTGTTGGTCATGCCGGACGAACTTGAAGGACTTCTGGTGACTCTACGCAATGGCTAGTGACGTCGGCGGCGATCATCGGAGTGTGCTTTCGGCGACTGGCCAACCACCGTAGACTCGCCAGTACTGCCGATCCGACCGGGCGGAGGGTGACTATGCAGTCCCCTGAGGGCGTGGGCGCGGTGCTCGCAGCCGCCCGCGTCAGACAGGGTCTGTCGATCTTGGATGTCAGCGAGCGGACCCGTGTGCGCACCGCACTGATTGAGCAGATAGAGGGTGACGATTTCACCAGCTGTGGTGGTTCGGTGTATGCGCGTGGCCATATTCGCAGCATCGCCCGCACTCTGGGGATCGATCCCGTACCGCTGATCGCCGAGTTCGACCGGCGTCACGGCCGGCTGACCGGGCCGCAGCCGCTCCCGGCGCGGCCGGTCGACCCGTTGATCCCGCAGGGGGCGGGGGCCCGTCGGGGATTTCCCTGGGCGCCCGCGGTGATCGTCGCGTTGGTGGCGGTCTGTGTCCTGGCGGCTCTCGCCGTCCTCGTCCCGAACGGCTCCGGCGGTGCGCTGCGTGACCCCACCGGTGTCCGGGCTGCCGCCACGGTCCCGCCGGTGACGCCGGGAGCCGGCGCGACCGGTGCGCCCGCCGGGCCCGTGCGGTCCGCGACGCCCGCGCCGAGCGGGGTGAACGTCGAGGTGGCGGTGCGGGACGAGCCGAGCTGGCTGGAGATGCGGGACGAGGCCCAGCGGGTCCTGCTGCAGCAGCTCCTGCAGCCCGGCGACAGCCGGCTGGTGAAGGCGGCCCGTTCCGTGGAGATCAGAATCGGTAACGCCGGGTCGGTGGCGGTCTTCTGCAACGGCCGGGATCTGGGAGTGGGGGGCAGCCCCGGCCAGGTTCTCACCGTACGTGTGGGACTGGGTGCGTCGGGAGACTGTGCCATTGGTAACCCGGCATCCCGGTAGCCTGACGTCGTGCCCGATCGTCCTGTTCGCCGTGTCGCGCTGATCACATTGGGCTGTGCCCGCAACGACGTGGACTCCGAGGAGCTCGCGGCGCGGCTCGGGGGGGACGGCTGGGCCGTGGTCGACGATCCGGCCAGTGCCGACGCCGTGGTGGTCAACACCTGCGGTTTCGTCGACGTCGCCAAGAAGGACTCGATCGACACGTTGCTCGCCGCCGCCGACCTGCGCGACGCCGCCGGGGGCCCGAAGGCCGTGGTCGCGGTCGGCTGCCTGGCCGAGCGGTACGGCCGGCAGCTCGCCGAGAGCCTGCCGGAGGCCGACGCCGTCCTCGGCTTCGACGCCTACCCGGCGCTCGGCAGCCACCTGGACGCGGTGCTGCGCGGCGAGAAGCCCGCGGCGCACACTCCGCGTGACCGGCGGGCCCTGCTGCCGATCACACCGGTCGACCGCCAGGCAGGGCAGCAGGCAGGGCAGCAGGCAGGGCAGGCGGAGCGGTCCGGGCCCGCGTCCGGCCCGCCGGTCCTGCGCCAGCGCCTGCTCGGTGGGCCTGTCGCGTCGTTGAAGATCTCCAGTGGCTGTGACCGGCGCTGTGCGTTCTGCGCGATCCCCACGTTCCGCGGGGCACACGTCTCCCGGCCGCCGCAGGACGTCCTCGCCGAGGCCGAGTGGCTCGCCGGCCAGGGCGTGCGGGAACTCGTCCTGGTCAGCGAGAACTCGACCTCCTACGGCAAGGACCTCGGGGACCTGCGGGCGCTGGAGAAGCTGCTGCCCCAGCTGGCCGCGATCACCGGTGTGGTCCGGGTCAGAGCGGTGTACCTGCAGCCCGCCGAGGTACGCCCGTCCCTGCTGGAGACGGTGCTGACGACCCCCGGCGTCGCCCCCTACCTCGATCTGTCGTTCCAGCACGCCAGTCCGTCGGTGCTGCGGCGGATGCGCCGTTTCGGTGGCGCGGACGCCTTCCTCGATCTGCTGGCGCGGGCCCGCGCGCTGGCCCCGGACGTCGGCGCCCGCTCGAACGTGATCGTCGGCTTCCCGGGCGAGACCCGGGCGGACGTCGCGCTGCTGGAGCGCTTCCTCACCGACGCCGACCTCGACGCCGTCGGGGTCTTCGGATACTCCGACGAGGACGGTACCGAGGCGGCCGGCCTGCCCGGCAAGGTCACGCCGGCCACGGTACGCCGGCGCCAGGCGCGCGTGACCGACCTGGTCGAGCAGCTGACCGCCGCCCGCGCGCAGCGGCGGCTCTCCTCGGTCGTCGAGGTCCTGGTGGAGGAGGCCGCCGGTGGGCTGGCGCACGGACGGGCCGCGCACCAGCAGCCCGAGGTCGACGGGGCGTGCACGGTCCGCCTGCCACCGGCCGAGGCCGCGCGGGTACGGGTGGGTGATCTGGTGAGCGCGAAGGTGGTCGCGGCCGAAGGGGTGGACCTGGTCGCCGAGCTCCTCGACGTTGTCGACTCCGTGGGATGAGCGGGGCTGGTGCCGCTGTCAGCCGGCTGAACCTCGCCAACGCGCTCACCGTCGGGCGGGTCGCGCTCGTCCCGGTGTTCGTGGTGCTCATGTTCGCCGGCGGGCAGGACGGTTCCGGCTGGCGGGTGGCGGCGTTCGCCGTCTACGCGCTCGCGGCGGTCACCGACCAGGTCGACGGATACATCGCCCGCAGCCGCGGGATCGTCACGGATTTCGGGATCATCCTCGACCCGATCGCGGACAAGGCGCTCACCGGTGCCGCGCTGCTGTCCCTGTCGCTGCTCGGTGAGCTGCCGTGGCTGGTGACGGTGGTCGTCGTGGTCCGGGAGGCCGGGGTCACCCTGCTGCGGTTACGGATGATCCGCTACGGGGTGATGGCGCCCAGCCGCGGGGGCAAGCTGAAGACCCTGCTGCTCAACTGCGCGATCGGTCTCTACGTGCTTCCCCTGGAGGGGATCGCCGCCTCCGCGCGGGCGGTCGTTCTCGCCGCCGGGGTGCTGGTGGCGGTGGTCACCGGTCTTGACTACGTGGGACGGGCGCTGGCCCTGCGACGGCAGGCGACGCGGCCGGTCCCCGCGATCTCCGAGGAGAACGATGCGGGCTGAACTACTGGCTGTGGGCGACGAACTGCTGTTCGGGGACATCGTCAACGGCAACGCGGCGTGGCTCGGGCGGCAGCTCGCCGACGTGGGCGTACGGCTGACGATGTCAACGGTGGTGGGCGACAACGTCGACGTGATCGCGGCCGGGATCCGGGCGGCGCTGGGCCGCGCGGACGCGGTCATCCTCACCGGCGGGCTCGGGCCGACCCAGGACGACCTGACCAGGGAGGGGATCGCCCTGGCGGCTGGTGTGGCCCTGCGCCGGGACGCCTTCCTGGAGGCGGCCTTACGGCGTCGGTTCCAGGCGCTGAGGCGGGATGTGCCGAGCGGTACGGACCGAGGGGCGCCGGAGATGAACTACCGGCAGGCAGATCTCCCCGAGGGAGCCGAACCGCTGCCGAACGAGGTCGGCACCGCCCCCGGCGTCCGGCTGGAGACAGCCGGCGGCGTGGTGTACGCCCTGCCTGGCGTCCCCAGCGAGATGTACGCCATGTTCACCGGGTCGGTCCTGCCGGATCTGCTGCGCCGGGCCGGGGAGCCGGCGGTCGTGGTGCACCGGGTCCTGCGCACCGCCGGGATCTGGGAGTCGGCGGTGGCCCAGGCGCTGGCCGGTGAGGTCGAGCGGCTCGCCCCGGTCGGGAACCCGACAATCGCCTTTCTGGCCAGCGGCGGGCAGACCCGGGTGCGGGTCAGCGCCCGCGCCGCAGACCGGGCCGAGGCGTACCGGCTCATCGAGCCGGTGGAGAAGGCGGCCCGCGACGCGCTCGGGACCGCGCTCTACGGCGTCGACGACGACACCCTGGAGGGGACCGTCCTGCGGCTGCTCGCCGAGCGCGGTGAGACGCTCGCCGTCGCCGAGTCGATGACCGGCGGGCTGCTCGCCGGCCGGCTCACCGATGTCGCCGGTGCCAGCGCGGTGCTGCGCGGCGGGGTGGTCTCCTACGCCACCGAGGCCAAGCGGGACGTGCTCGGGGTCGGCCCGGAGGTGCTGGCGACGTCCGGCGCGGTGTCCCCGGAGGCGGCGGCGGCGATGGCCGCGGGCGTGCGGGACCTGCTGGGGGCGAGCACCGGGCTGGCGGTGACCGGGGTGGCCGGCCCCGACGAGCAGGAGGGCAAGCCCGTCGGGACCCTGCACATAGGTATGGTTGGTGCCTTCGGCACGCTGACGAGGTCCCTACGCCTCCCCGGCGACCGTCGTACGAACCGTGTCTATGCGGTCGTCCAGGCGTTGGACGTTCTTCGGCGTACCCTGACTGTTCATACCTGTTGACTGGGATGAACCGCCGGACGCGTGTTGCTTACATGGTTACAGTCGTATCAACGGCCAGCCATCACGGTGGACAGCAGGTATACGGTAAGGCCCAGCCCGAGGACGAAGGAGGAGGCACGATGGTCCTGCTCCGACGCATGCTCGGCGAGGCATTGCGCCGCCGCCGCCAGGATCAGCACCGGACCCTGCGTGAGGTGTCCTCCAACGCGAGGGTCTCGCTCGGATACCTCTCCGAGGTCGAGCGAGGGCAGAAGGAGGCGAGCTCCGAGCTGCTGGCGTCGATCTGCGACGCGCTCGGCGTCCGGCTCGCCGACCTGCTGCGTGAGGTGAGCGACGACCTGGAGCTCGCCGAGCTCGCGGCTGGCGGCCCGGCCCGGGTGGGCGCCCCGATGGCGGGGATGCCGCCGATGGCCGCCATGCAGTCCCGCGGCGGCGCGACCACCGCCGTGGTCGACCGTGCCGCCTAGCCGACTGCCGTTTTCGTAGGCCGGGGGGCACCGATGTCCGGCTTGGCGTGCGACGATCGGGGGTATGGCGAACGTCGTCCGCAAGTTCTACCGCTATCTGTCCGCGTCGGCGAACCGGAAGCTGGACGAGAAGGCTGACCCCCGGGTCCAGATCGACCAGGCGATCACCGAGGCGCAGCGGCAGCACCAGGCGCTCGTACAGCAGGCCGCCGCGGTCGTCGGCAACCAGCGGCAGCTGGAGATGCGGATGGCGCGCCAGATCGAGGAGGTCGAGAGCCTGGCCGCCTCCGCGCGCCAGGCCATCCTGCTCGCGGACGCGGCCAGCGCGAAGGGCGAGGTGGACGCGGCCGCCCGCTACGAGCAGACCGCGCAGGCGTTCGCCGGCCAGCTCGTCGCCGCGGAGGGCTCCCTCGACGACCTCAAGTCCCTGCACCAGCAGGCCGTGCTCTCCGCCGAGCAGGCCCGCCGCGCGGTGGAGGACAACACGCTGCGGCTGGAGGGGCAGCTCGCCGAGCGGGCCCGGCTGCTGACCCAGATCGAGCACGCCGCCATGCAGGAGCAGATGAGCAAGGCGCTCGACGGCATGTCCCGGCTCACCCCGCCGGGTGACACCCCGACGCTGGGGCAGGTCCGGGACAAGGTCGAGCAACGCTACGCGGTCGCCCTGGGACACCACGAGCTGTCCTCGCAGGGGGTGGAGTCGCGGATGCTGGAGATTCGCCGGGCGTCGTTGGACGCGAAGGCGTCCAACCGTCTCACCGAGATCCGCACGGCCCTGTCGGCCGGGCCGGCGGCGGGCGGATCCGACGGCACGCTGTCCCTGAACAAGGGATCACCGCCGTCCCTGGACAAGGGACCGGCCGATCAGCCGGACGGCTGACGGTGCTGCCGGCACACGGGACGGGGCCGAGCAGCCGCCTGCCGGAGTGGCTGCGTGCCGACATCGAACGCCGGAACCTGCTGCGCGGCGAGCAGCGGCTGGTCCGCACCCAGGCCCGGCTGCGCCGCCGGGCCGCCACGTCCGCGCGGGTGTGGTCCGGGGTCGCGGTCCTCACCCCGGCCGCCGCGGTGCTGGACGGGACGTGGGCCTGGCTGGTCGTGGGCGCCGGCGCGCTCGTGCGGGCCGGGCTGTCCTGGCGTCAGGCGCGGGCGGCCCCGGCGCTGCCGGCGGCGCTGCCGCTGCCGACGGCGCCGCTGCCTTCGCGGCTGCGGCTGCGGGGCTCGGCCGCCGCGGAGCCCCTGCAGCGCGGCGAGGCGGCGATGCTCGCGCTCGCCGCGATGCTGCGGGCGCTGCCGCCCGGGGCCGCCGCCGAGGCGGTCCGCGCGGCGATGGTGTCGGCCGCCCAGGTGGTCGACGGTCTGCGCGGCCAGGCCGCCCGGGTGCTGGCCGCCGAGTCGGCGGCGCGCGCGGTCGTCGACCCGGACCGCCGCGCGGAGATCACCAGCATGATCATGGGCCTGGTGAGCGCGATGACGACCGCCGCGAACGCTCTCGACGAGATGCTGGCCGCGGCCAGTGACCTGCTCGCCTCGACACCGTCGGCGCTGTCGCCGGCGGGGCCGGGGATGCCGGGGATGGGGCGCGGCGGCGAGCTCGAGCGAGGGACCGCAGCCCTGCGCGGCTTCGCCGACGGCCTGCGCGAACTCATGCGGGATGGTTCAGGCCCGTAGCCGCAGGCTTCAGGCCCGTAGCCGCAGGCCGCGGGGCGTGGGGTGGAAGCCGGCGCGTTCCAGGGCCTGCCCGAGTTCGCTGGCGCGCAGCTCGCTGGTGAGCACGGCCTGGCCGTCGGCCTTCTCCACGGACAGCTGCCCCAGCCAGCCGTCCCGCACGGCGAGCGCGAGGGCGTCGACCGCCGGCTGTACCCGTCCGGGGCCGTCGGTCCAGGTCAGCAGCGTCCGGCCGCCGCGTTCGACGTACAGCGCCAGTTCGCCGTCGACGAGCACGACGAGCGCGCCCGGCGTGCGTCCCGGCCGGTGTCCCGAAGAGCTGGCCGGCCAGGGCAGGGCGGCGCCGTAGGGGTTCGCCGGGTCGGTCGCGGCGAGCACGGTCGCGCCGGACGTCGCCGGCGTCGCCCGCAGCCGGTCGACCGCGCCGGGGACGGCGAACTGGGCCGCGCCGAGGGATTCCACGAAGTAGCCACGTCTGCACTGCCCGTTGTCCTCGAAGGCGGACAGGACGCGGTACACCCCGGCGAAACCGCCCGGGAGCCCCTCGGCCGTGACCGCGCCGCGGGTGACGATCCCGTACCGGTCGAGCAGCGTCCCGGCCTGCGCGTGGGCGCGCAGGGTCAGGTCGGGATCCCGCTCGGGCAGCAGCGACCAGCGGCCGGCCACCGTCGGCGGGCCGGTCCGTGACGGCATGCGCGGGCGGGGGACAGCCGGGCGGGAATAGCGGACCGGGCGTAACCGTGGGCTGCGCCGGGCGGTCGGATGGCTGCCGCGGCGGGCGGCCAGCGAGGCCCGCAGCGGGGCGAGGCTGTCGTTGGTGACCAGGCCCGCCCACACCAGATCCCACAGCGCGGCCGCGAGCGCGGCGTCGTCGAGGCTGGTGACCCGGTCGGAGAGGGTCCGGAAGAACAGAGCGGCCCCCGCGTCGAGGGCCTCGAGCACGGCGGCGTGCAGCGGGGTGCCCGCCGCGTCCGGGGCGGGTGGTGGCAGCAGCAGGGGGGCGCTGTCGGCGAGGACCAGGGCCAGCCAGCCGTCGTTGCCGGGCAGCCCGCCCGCGCCGGCCCACAGCACCTCACCGGACACGCACAGCTCGTCGAGCATCCCCGGCTGGTAGTCCGCCACCCGGGCGGGCAGGATGAGCTGCTCCCAGGCGCTGGCCGGCATCAGCGCGCCCTGCAGCTGCTCGATGGCCCGCAGCGCCGCGTCGACGCCGTGGCTGCCGCCGTGCGCGCCGTCCCGGCCGTGTGAAATCCCCTGCCAGGCGGGCAGGAAGCGGCCGAGGGCCGCCGTCGGGGCGGGTTCGACGTCGCGGCGGGAGGCGGCGAGGCTGCGTCGGCGCAGTATCCGTAACACCGTGTTGTCACACCACTGCTCTCCGGTGTCTCCCGGGCGCAGCTCGCCGCGGACGAGCCGGCCGGTGGCGAGCATCCGCTCCAGACCGGCGGTCACCACCGCCACCCCCAGCCCGAACCGGTCGGCGGCCGCCTCGGCGTCGAACGGGCCGTGTGTGCGCGCGTAGCGGGCGAGCAGATCGCCGAGCGGGTCGCGGACCGTTTCGGTGAAGGCCGTCGGCACCCCGGCCGGCACCGGGATGCCGACGGCGTCGCGCAGCCGGCCGGCGTCCTCGACGGCCACCCAGCGTTCCTCGCCGGCGATGCGTACCCGCAGCGCGCGGTGGGTGTCGGCGAGCTCGGCGAGGTGGGCCGGGGCCGCGCCGCGGGCCAGCGCCTCCGGCGTGCTGAGGTCGCCGACCACGCGCAGCAGGTCGGCGACGTCCTCGACGTCACGTGCCCGCCGGCCGGGTGCCAGGCGCTGCAGCTCGGCCTCCACCTGGGCGAGCACGGCCGCGTCGATCAGCTCCCGCAGGTCGGCCTGGCCGAGCAGCTGGGTGAGCAGGGAGCTGTCCAGCGCGAGCAGCTGGGCCCGGCGTTCGGCCAGCGGGGTGTCCCCGTCGTACATGAACGCCGC
Organism: Protofrankia sp. CiP1_Cm_nod4; assembly: GCF_982290645.1. NCBI lineage: Bacteria > Bacillati > Actinomycetota > Actinomycetes > Frankiales > Frankiaceae > Protofrankia > Protofrankia sp. CiP1_Cm_nod4. Next base: position 39,075 of record NZ_CEVIVC010000003.1, on the reverse strand, counting down.
GACGTAGCCGAACAGCATCGAGCGGGCGAACGGCGAGGGTGCCGCGGTCTCCACCTCGACGACACGCAGCGTGCGGGCCGCGACCTGACGCATCAGCCCGGTCAGGGCGGGGACGTCGAAGACGTCCTGCAGACACTCCCGCATGGTCTCCAGCACCACGGGGAAGTCGTCGAAGCGGGCTGCCACCTCCAACAGGTGGGCGCTGCGCTGCCGTTGCTGCCACAGCGGCGTCCGGCGGCCGGGGGTGCGCCGCGGCAGCAGCAGCGACCGGCCCGCGCACTCCCGGAACCGGCTCGCGAACAGCGCGCTGGTACCGACCTCGGCCCGCACGAGCGCGTCGATCTCGTCGGGGTCGAACACGGCCACGTCGGCGGTGGGGGCGAGGCCGGCGTCCGGGATCCGCGCGACGACACCGTCGTCGCAGTGCATGATCTGCACCTCGACGCCGTAGCGGTCGCGCAGCCGGGCGGCGATGGCCAGCGCCCACGGCGCGGTCACCGGGGCGCCGACGGGCGAGTGGACTGCCAGCCGCCAGTCGCCGAGCTCGTCCCGGAAGCGTTCGACGACGATCGTCCGGTCGTCCGGCAGATGCCCGGTGGCCGCCCGCTGGTCGGCGAGGTAGGCGAGCAGGTTGTCGGTGGCCCACCCGTCGAACCCGGCCGCCCGCAGGCGCTCGCGCGCCGGCCCGGTGTCGAGGCGGGCCAGCTCGCGGGTGAAGGCGCCGATCTCGCGGCCGAGTTCGGCGGGACGCCCGAGCGTGTCGCCGTGCCAGAACGGCAGCTTGCCCGGCCGGCCCGGCGCCGGGGCCACCAGCACCCGGTCGGGGGTGATCTCCTCGATCCGCCAGCTCGACGACCCGAGCAGAACGACGTCGCCGGCCCGGGACTCGTAGACCATCTCCTCGTCCAGCTCGCCGACCCGGCTGGCCTTCTCACCCACCAGGAAGACCCCGAACAGGCCGCGGTCGGGGATGCTGCCGCCGCTGGTGACCGCCAGCCGCCCGCTGCCGGGCCGGCCGGTGAGGGTGCCGGTGGCCCGGTCCCAGACCAGGCGGGGACGCAGCTCGGCGAAGTCGTCGCTGGGGTAGCGGCCCGCGAGCATGTCCAGGACCGCATCCAGGGCGGACGGCGGCAGCGTCGCGAACGAGGCCGCCCGGCGTACCAGCGCGGCGACGTCGTCGACCTGCCAGGGGTCCATCGCGGCCATCGCCACGATCTGCTGGGCGAGCACGTCCAGCGGGTTGCGCGGATAGCGCAGCTGCTCGATCCCGCCGTCGCGCATCCGTTCGGCGACGACGGCGCACGACAGCAGGTCACCGCGGTGCTTGGGTATGATCACTCCGCGGCTGGCGGCCCCGACCTGGTGCCCGGCCCGTCCCACCCGCTGCATGCCGGCGGCCACGCTCGGTGGTGACTCGACCTGGACGACGAGGTCGACGGCGCCCATGTCGATGCCGAGCTCCAGGCTGGAGGTGGCCACGACCGCGGGCAGCCGGCCGGCCTTGAGATCGTCCTCGATGAGCGCCCGCTGCTGCCGGCTGACGCTGCCGTGATGCGCCCGGGCCACCTCCGCTGTGGCGAGGGTGTTCAGCTGGGCGCACAGCCGTTCGGCCAGCCGGCGGGAGTTGGCGAACACGATGGTCGAGCGGTGCGCGAGGACGAGGTCGAGGATCCGCTCCTCCACGGCCGGCCAGATCGACGCCGCCGGCCGCGTGTCGGTGCTGGGGCCGGTGAGCTGGGTCATGTCCGGCACCGGCACGACCACGTCGATCCGCAGGGTCTTGTCCGTGGACGGGCGGACCACCGTGACCGCGCGGGCGCCCCCGAGGAAGCGCGCGGCCTCCTCGGCCGGGCGCACCGTCGCCGACAGGCCCACCCGCTGGGCGGGGGTGTCCAGCAGCGCGTCGAGGCGTTCCAGGCTCAGGGCGAGATGGGCGCCGCGCTTGGTACCGGCCACGGCGTGCACCTCGTCCACGATGACCGTCTCGACCCCGCGCAGCGCCTCGCGCGCCTGGCTGGTCAGGATCAGGAACAGCGACTCGGGCGTGGTGATGAGCACGTCCGGGGGCAGCCGCCCGAACGCCCGCCGCTCGGCGGCGGGGGTGTCACCGGAGCGGATGCCCACCCGCACGTCAGGCTCGGGCCGGCCCAGGCGCGCCGCGGTGGCCCGGATCCCGGCCAGCGGGGCCCGCAGGTTGCGTTCGACGTCCACGGCCAGCGCCTTGAGCGGGCTGACGTAGAGCACCCGGCAGCGCCGGGAGGCGTCGGCCGGAGGGCCGGTGCGGGCGATGCGGTCCAGCGACCACAGGAAGGCGGCGAGCGTCTTGCCCGAGCCGGTCGGGGCGACGACCAGCACGTCGTCCCCGCGGCTGATCGCCTCCCACGCGCCGGCCTGCGCGGGGGTGGGCGCGGGGAACACGCCGGTGAACCAGGCCCGGGTGGGGGCCGAGAACAGCGTGAGAGGGGACGGCGCGGGCATGCCTTCGAGTCTGCCTGTCACGAGTCCGTCTGTCGGGAAGGGCAGACTTGCACCCGTGCGGCTGACCGAGTTCTGGGCGCGAATGAACAAGCAGTTCGGCTCCGGGTACGCGGAGTCGGTTGCCCGCGACCATGTTGTCGCCGGGCTCGGCGGGGCCACGGTCGAGGCGGCCCTCGCCCGCGGTGACGACGCCAAGGACGTCTGGCGGGCGGTGTGCGAGGAGTTCGGGGTGCCCGCGCGCGAACGCTGAGGCTCCATCCCGGGAGCCTCAGCGTGTCGACGGCGTGTCGATGATGCCATCGAACGCATGTTCGCCTACTGTGGATGTCGAGTAGCGAGGTGCCCCGGTGGGGTGAGAAAGGCTGTTGATCGTGGCTGCTTCGACCGTCCAGTTGTCCACAGGCGCGGCCCGGCGCTCGAAATTGTCGGACCCGCCCCCTACCGTCGCCATCGTGGCCAAGAATCGACGACCTCAGCCTGGAGTGACCCCGATGGCAGGACTCGACCGCGAGAAGGCGTTGGAGAACGCCCTCGCACAGATCGACAAGCAGTTCGGCAAGGGCTCGGTGATGCGGCTCGGTGACGACACCCGCCCACCGGTCCAGGTCATCCCGACCGGTTCCATCGCCCTGGACGTGGCACTCGGCATCGGTGGGCTGCCGCGTGGCCGCGTCGTGGAGATCTACGGTCCGGAGTCGTCCGGGAAGACGACCGTCGCGCTGCACGCGGTCGCCAACGCCCAGGCCGCCGGCGGGATCGCGGCCTTCATCGACGCCGAGCACGCGCTCGACCCCGACTACGCGGCCAAGCTCGGGGTCAACACCGACGCGCTGCTGGTCTCCCAGCCCGACACCGGTGAGCAGGCGTTGGAGATCGCGGACATGCTCATCCGGTCCGGCGCGATCGACATCATCGTCATCGACTCGGTGGCGGCCCTCGTGCCCCGGGCCGAGATCGAGGGTGAGATGGGTGACAGCCACGTCGGTCTGCAGGCCAGGCTGATGTCCCAGGCGCTGCGCAAGCTCACCGGTGCGCTGTCGCATTCGGGGACCACCGCCATCTTCATCAACCAGCTCCGCGAGAAGGTCGGCGTCATGTTCGGTTCGCCCGAGACGACCACGGGCGGCAAGGCGCTGAAGTTCTACGCCTCCGTGCGGCTGGACGTCCGCCGCATCGAGACCCTGAAGGATGGGGCGGATGCCGTGGGTAACCGTACTCGGGTGAAGGTCGTGAAGAACAAGATGGCCCCCCCGTTCCGCACGGCGGAGTTCGACATCGTCTACGGCGGCGGCATCAGCAGGGAGGGCTCGTTGATCGATATGGGGGTCGAGCACGGCATCATCCGCAAGTCGGGAGCCTGGTACACCTACGACGGCGACCAGCTGGGCCAGGGCAAGGAGAACGCTCGTTCCTTCATGCGGGACAACCCCGACATCGCCGACGAGATCGAGAAGCGAATCAAGGAAAAGCTCGGCCTGGTGCCGACGCTCGACGTGGATCCGGCGTCCCCGCCGCCAGCCGACCTGTGAAACAGGCCGCGGACCTGTGAAAGAGGCCGCGGACCCGGTCGCCAGAGCGCGGGAGATCTGTCTGCGTCAGCTTGAGGCCCGGCCGCGAAGCCACGCGGAACTGGCTGCCACCCTGGCGCGGCGTGGGGTGGATCCCGATACCGCGCGGGCGGTGCTGGCCCGCCTGGCCGAGGTGGGTCTTGTCGACGACAGGGCGTTCGCCACCGCGTTGATCTCCTCCGCGCGGGTGAACCGCGGCCTGGGGCGTCACGGGCTCGTGCACGAGCTGCGCCGTCGGGGGGTCGACGTGGAGGTCATCGCCGCGGCGCTCGCCGACCAGGACAACCTGGACACCCACGACGAGGAGGCCGCCGCGCGGGAGCTGGTGCGACGTCGTATGCCGGCGATGGCAGGGCTGCCGGCCCAGGTGCGCACCCGGCGTCTGGCCGCGTTGCTCGGCCGTCGTGGCTACCCGTCCGATCTTGTTGTGCGAGTGGTCACCGAGGAGGTCGCGGATGGTTCGCTTGACTAGCTTTTCTTGACCGTCCATGAGTCGCAGACCTACTCTCAGCAAAGGTGAGAGGGCTCCCGCGGTGACGCGGTTCCGATAGTGCGAAACAACTTCACACGAGGGCGGCTGGCCCGGATCGCGACGTCTGCGGACGCCGCCGCATCCGCGTGGGCTCAGGCGTTTGTCGGTGGCAACACGCCTTCACGAGTTCCGGAACAGCCCGTTTCGTGAGTCCCTCGCCGTTCCGGCCCGCTGATCGCGGGTCGATCCCGGCTGAGGGAGGAGGACCGATGAGCGTTCTCCTCGTCGTGCTTGCCGTCTGCGTGCTCCTGGGTCTGGGAGTAATCACGCTGCTCCTCCTGCGCGTCCTGCGTTCGGGAGGCGCTGACGCCGAGGTGGCGACGGCCGAGCCCGGCGAAGCCGCTGAGATCATCAGGCAGGCCGCCGGCCTGCGGGAGCAGACGGAGCGGGAGGCCGCGGACCTGCTCCGCCGCGCGGAGGAGAACGCCCGGGCGCTGCGGGAGCGGGCCGATGCGGAGCTGGCGCTGCGTGGCTCCCTTGTCGAGGCGAAGGCGCGCGAGGCCGGCCGGAAGTCTGCGGAGACCTTCCGGACGCAGGCCGAGGAGGAGGTGCGGGCGCTGCGGGCGGAGCTGCACGAGCGGGACGCCCGTCTCGCCCAGCGCGAGCAGCGGCTGGAGGCCCGCGCCGCCGCCATGGATGAACAGGCCCGTCACATCGAGGCCAGGGACCACGACCTGGCAGCCCGGGAGGCCGAACTCGCCAGGCGGCGCGCGGAGGTCGTCGACCTGGAGGAGGAACGCCGCCGGACGCTGGAGGAGGCGGCCCGGCTCACCGCCGCCCAGGCGCGGGCCGAAATCGTCAAGGTCGTCGAGGCCGACGCCCGGCGGGACGCGGCCGTACTGGTCCGTGACATCGAGGCACAGGCCCGGGAGCAGGGTGAGGAACGGGCCAGGAAGATCGTTACGCTGGCCATTCAGCGGGTCGCCCTGGAGACGACCACGGAGTCGGTCGTCTCCGTCCTGCACCTGCCCAGCGACGAGATGAAGGGCCGCATCATCGGCCGTGAGGGGCGCAACATCCGGTCGTTCGAGTCGGTCACCGGCGTGAACGTCATCATCGACGACACGCCCGAGGCGGTACTGCTCAGCTGCTTCGATCCGGTACGCCGCGAAATCGCCAAGATCACGCTGGAGGCCCTGGTCGGAGACGGGCGGATTCACCCGCACCGCATCGAGGAGGAGCACGACCGGGCCAGGCGCGAGGTCGAGACGCGCTGTGTGCGCGCCGGTGAGGACGCGCTCATGCAGACCGGTATCGCGGAGATGCACCCCGAGCTGATCGCCATCCTCGGGCGGCTGCGGTACCGGACCAGCTACGGCCAGAACGTCCTGGCACACCTGATCGAGTCCGCGCACCTGGCGGGGATCATGGCCGCCGAGCTGCGGCTGCCGCCGGCGCTGGCCAAACGGGGCACCCTGCTCCACGACCTCGGCAAGGCGCTGACCCACGAGGTGGAGGGCAGCCATGCCCTCATCGGCGCCGAGATCGCCCGCCGCTACGGCGAGGACGAGGAGATCGTCCACGCCATCGAGGCGCACCACAACGAGGTCGAGCCGCGTTCGGTCGAGGCGGTGCTCACCCAGGCCGCCGACCAGATCTCCGGCGGACGGCCGGGGGCCCGCCGGGAGAGCCTGGAGTCCTACGTCAAACGGCTCGAGCGCATCGAGCAGATCGCCGGGGAACGCCCGGGGGTGGAGAAGGTCTTCGCGATGCAGGCCGGCCGCGAGGTCCGGGTGATGGTCGTCCCGGAGCAGGTGGACGACATCGCCGCGCACATACTCGCCCGTGACGTCGCCAAGCAGATCGAGGACGAGCTGACCTACCCGGGTCAGATCCGGGTCACGGTGGTCCGCGAGACCCGCGCCGTCGAGACCGCCCGATAGGGGCCGCCTGTCAGAGGTGGTGGAAAGTGTCTGTTGCGCCCGCGCCGTAGGCTGGCTGTGTGAGTCCCCGCAGTTACCAGGTCCGGACATTCGGATGTCAGATGAACGTCCATGACTCCGAGCGGATCGCCGGCATGCTGGATGCCGCCGGCTACGTGCCCGCGGCCACGGATGCCACGCCGGACGTGGTGGTGTTCAACACCTGTGCCGTCCGCGAGAACGCCGACAACCGGCTCTACGGCAATCTTGGCCAGATGTACCCGGCGAAGAAGCAGCATCCGGGCATGCAGATCGCGGTCGGCGGCTGTCTCGCGCAGAAGGACCGTGCGACGATCACCGAGCGGGCGCCCTGGGTGGATGTCGTCTTCGGCACCCACAACCTGCACCGGCTGCCCGTGCTGCTCGAGCGCGCACGGCACAACGCGGCGGCCGAGGTCGAGATCGTCGAGGCGCTGGAGGTCTTCCCCAGCGCGCTGCCCTCCCGCCGCTCGACGCACCACTCGGCGTGGGTGAGCATCAGCGTCGGCTGTGACAACACCTGCACCTTCTGCATCGTGCCGAGCCTGCGGGGCAGGGAGACCGACCGGCGTCCGGGCGACGTCCTGGCCGAGGTCGAGGCGCTGGTCGCCGACGGCGTCATCGAGATCACCCTGCTCGGCCAGAACGTGAACTCCTACGGCCGGTCGCTGGGCGATCCCGGGGCGTTCGCGAAGCTGCTGCACGCCTGCGGGACGATCGAGGGGCTGGAGCGGGTCCGGTTCACCTCACCGCATCCACGGGACTTCACCGACGACGTGATCGAGGCGATGGCGACGGCCCCGAACGTCTGCCCGCAGCTGCACATGCCGCTGCAGTCGGGGTCGGACGCGGTGCTGCGGCGGATGCGCCGCTCCTACCGCCAGGAGCGCTTCCTGGGAATCCTCGAGCGGGTCCGGGCCGCGATGCCGCACGCCGCCATCACCACCGACATCATCGTGGGCTTCCCGGGCGAGACGGAGGCCGACTTCGCCGACACCCTGCACGTGGTGCGCCAGGCGCGGTTCGCCGGGGCCTTCACCTTCCAGTACTCCCCGCGGGCGGGCACCCCGGCCGCCACCATGGACGGCCAGGTCGACCCGGCCGTCGTGCGGGACCGCTACGAACGGCTCGTGGCGGTCCAGGACGAGGTCTCCTGGGTGGGCAACCGCGCGCTCGTCGGCCAGCCGGTGGAGGTCCTCGTCGTCGAGGGGGAGGGGCGCAAGGACGCCGCCACCGGGCGGCGTTCCGGTCGCGCCCGGGACGGCCGGCTGGTCCATCTGGGCGCGCCGTCGGCCACCCTGATCCGTCCCGGTGACGTGGTGCGGACGGCGGTCACGCGGGGCGCGCCCCATCACCTCGTCGCGGACGGCCCGCTGCTCGCCCACCGGCGGACCAGGGCCGGTGACCTGTGGGAGGCCGAGCGGGAACGGCCGGCCGCCGCGGCCGCCGCGGGCGCGCCCACGCTGCTCGGCATGCCCGCGCTGCGGCGGTGACGCTGACGGCGGCGGTGCTCTGCCCGCATCCACCGTTGCTCGTCCCCGAGCTCGCCGCCGGTGAGGCCGTCGCGGTGCGTGAGCCGGCGGTCCAGGCCGTGCGCCGGCTTGTGGCCGGCGGCCCGGACGTGGTCGTCGTCGTGGGTGACGCGCCACGGACCGGGCCGTACGCCGCAGGCGAGTCCGGAAGCATGGCCGGTTACGGAGTGCCGCTGTCGGTCACGCTGGGACGCGTCCCGGATCCTCCCGCGGCGGCCTCTCCCACGCCGGAGGCGGCCCCGGCGCTGCCGCTGTCGCTGACGGTCGGGGCCTGGCTGCTCGGGCAGGCCCGGTGGGAGGGCGCGGTCACCGGCTTCGGCGTGAGCGCGACGACCAGCGCGGCGGACGCCGCCCGGATCGGCGCCGAGCTCGCCGGCTCGGCGCGGCGGGTCGCCCTGCTGGTGATGGGCGACGGCAGCGCACGGCGGACGGCCGGCGCGCCCGGCGGGTTCGACAGCCGCGCGGACGGCCACGACGCCGCGGTGGCGGCGGCGCTCGCCGCCGGCGACGCGGCCGCGCTGCTGCGCCTGGACCCGGCTCTCTCGCGGGAGCTGCTGGCGGCGGGCCGCGCGTCGTGGCAGGTACTCGCCGGCGCGCGGCTTGCCGGTGCTACCGTCACCGCCACAGCGCACGATCCGGGCATCACCATGAGCGACACGCGCACGTGGTCATGGACGTCTCGTGCTGAGTATGTCGCCGCCCCTTACGGTGTGGGGTACGTGGTCGCCGTGTGGGAGCAGGGGAGTCCTGGGTAATGATCTCGAGGTCGACGGAACTGCCATCCGGGGTACAGCACTCGACCTGCGCGAGCCTCGCGGTCCTACGAGCCGGATCGCCCGTCGACCCGCCGGTCGTCCTGCTGCCCGGTTACACCGGGAGCAAGGAGGACTTCCTGCCGATCATTCCGCGGCTCGCGCGGGCCGGGTTCGACGTGGTCGCGGTCGACCAGCACGGCCAGTACGAGTCACCCGCGGCCGACCCGGAGCGGGACTGCACGGTCGACGCGCTGGCCGGACACGTCGGCCGGGTGGCCGACGAGATCGGTCGCCCGGTGCACCTGCTCGGCCATTCCTTCGGGGGGCTGGTCGCGCGGACCGCGGTCATCGCCCGCCCGTCGTGCGTGGCAAGCCTCGTGCTGCTCAGCTCCGGCCCGGCCGGGATCGTCGGCCCTCGGCGGATCGCGCTGCAGGCCATGCGGGTGGTGTACAAGCGCAGCGGCCGGGACGCGGTATGGGCCGCCATGCGGGCCGCGGACACCGCCGTGTACCCGCCCGGTGGCCTGGAGTTCCTGGAGCGCCGGTTCTTCGCCAGCAGCAACGTCGGCCTGCGGGTGATGGGGGAGCAGCTGCTGAGCGAACCCGACCGGGTCGGTGAGCTCGCTGACGCCGTCAGCCAGGACGACGTACCCGTGCTGGTCGCCCACGGGGCCGCCGACGACGCCTGGCCGCCGCGTCTGCAGGCGGAGATGGCGGCACGCCTGGACGCCCGCTACGAGGTGATCGCCGGGGCGGCGCATTCGCCGGCGACCGAGAACCCGGAGGTCACCGCCGCGCTGCTGGTCGAGTTCTGGCGCAACGGCGTGGGCCAGCGGGCCGCGTAGGCCCGCCAGCCTCAGGCCAGCCTCAGGCCGGTTCGAGGAAGAAGCTGGTGAGCTGGGAGGCGAGCTCGGCCGGTACCCGGGCCCGCAGGACCGTGCCGGTCGCCGTGTGCTCGAGGCCGAGGACCTCCCCGCGGGCGTACACCCGGGAGACCAGGTCACCGCGGGTGAACGGCAGCAGCACGCACACCTCGACGTCGGGGTGGGGGACGCGCTCGGTCAGCTCCGCCACCAGGGCGGCCAGCCCCTCCCCGGTGCGCGCCGAGACGAGGAGCGCGCCGGGGACGGCGCGGCGCACCCGGGCGAGCACGTCCGGGCCGGCGGCGTCGATCTTGTTCACGACCAGCAGCTCGGGGACGTCCCCGGCGTCGATGTCGTTGATCACGGTGCGGACCGCGGAGATCTGTGACATCGGGTCGGGATGCGAGCCGTCGACGACGTGCAGCAGCAGGTCGGCGTCGGCGACCTCCTCCAGGGTGGAGCGGAACGCCTCCACGATCTGGTGCGGCAGGTGGCGGACGAAGCCGACGGTGTCGGCGAGGGTGAACGTCCGGCCGTCGGGCAGCGTGGCCCGCCGCACGGCCGGGTCCAGCGTGGCGAACAGGGCGTCCTCGACCAGCACCCCGGCGCCGGTCAGCCGGTTGAGCAGCGAGGACTTGCCGGCGTTGGTGTAGCCGGTGATCGCGACCGCGGGGATGCCGCTGCGCTGCCGCGCCGAGCGTTTGGTCGTCCGGACCGTCTTCATCCCGGCGAGCTCCCGGCGGAGCCTGGCCATGCGCGTGCGCAGCCGCCGCCGGTCCGTCTCGATCTTCGTCTCGCCGGGGCCGCGGGTGCCGATGCCACCACCGGCGCGGGACATCGACTCACCCCAGCCACGCAGCCGCGGCAGCATGTACTGCAGCTGCGCGAGCTCGACCTGGGCCTTGCCCTCCCGGGAGGTGGCGTGCTGGGCGAAGATGTCGAGGATCAGCGCGGTCCGGTCGATGACCTTGACCTTGACGACGTCCTCCAGCTGGCGCAGCTGGCCGGGGGTCAGCTCACCGTCGCAGACGACGGTGTCGGCGCCGGTGGCGGTGACGACGTCGCGCAGCTCACGCGCCTTGCCGGAGCCGACGTACGTCGCCGAGTCGGGAGTGTCCCGACGCTGGACGAGCGCGTCCAGGATGACCGAGCCGGCCGTGGCCGCCAGGGCGGCGAGCTCGGCCATGGAGGTCTCCGCCTCGGCGGCCGTGCCCGAGGTCCACACCCCGATGAGGACCACCCGCTCCAGCCGGAGCTGGCGGTACTCGACCTCGGTGACGTCGTCGAGCTCGGTTGCCAGGCCTGGTACCCGGCGCAGTGCCAGACGGTCGGCGAGGTCGAGCGCCTCGCCGGAGGCGTCGAAGAGGGCGGGAAACGTCATGTCGCTGCCTCCTTTATCGCAGGCTCCCACGTCCGTTCCGGGGCCGCGACCGAATTTTCTCGACCGGACGACGGTGGTTCCCGGTCAGATGACGGCGGCCATGCTGGCGGTGCCGGTGGCCCGGTCACCGCGGTCGGGCGCGGCGCGCCCGGCGCGTCCCGTGCCGCTGGCCGGCCGGGAGCGCCCGTGGCGCCGGTTCGGCCGGCCGCGGCCCAGGGCGATCATCCGGGCGTCGTCGGTGGGGACGGGCGGGCAGAACAGGCGGCCGGCTCCCCGGTCACAGTGCATCGCCGCCAGCCGGGACGCCGTGACCGCGCTGTCGACGCCCTCGGCGGTCACGACCAGCCGCCGCCGGTGGGCCAGTGTGATGATCGAGGCCAGGACAGCCTCGCCCTCCAGGTCCCGCTGCATCGCGTGCAGGAAGCGGCCATCGATCTTCACCATGTCCAGCGGCAGGACGTCGAGGGTGGACAGCGACGCGTACCAGGTGCCGAAGCCGTCGACGCCGATGGCCGGCCCGAACGAGCGCAGCCGGGCCAGCAGCCGGGGCACCCCGACGCGCGCGAGGCCGAGGGTCTGTTCGGTGAACTCCAGCCCGAGCGCTCCCGGCGGCAGCGCACGGCCGTGCAGGAGCTGTTCCACCTCGATCGCGAAACCGGGCCGGGTCAGCTGGTCGGCGGTCACGTTGACCCACAGCCGGGGCGGGCGGATCGCGGTTCCCGCGGCCATTTCGTGCCATGTCCGGGCCTCGGCCACGGCGGTGCGTAACACCCAGCGGCCGACCTGGTCGGACAGGCCCGCGGCCGCGGCGGCCGGCATGAACTGCGACGGGTTCATCAGCCCCCGGTCGGGATGGTGCCAGCGCAGGAACGCCTCCATCCCGGGGACCGACCCGGTGCGCAGGTCGACCTCGGGCTGGTAGTGCAGTTGTAACGACCCGTCGTCGAACGCGGCACACAGGGCCGGGACGAGGTTCAACTCGATCGCGGTCACACATGTCTCCAGACGACGGGTGTCTCCAGCCGGCGGGAAGAACGAGCCACGGAGTCGTCGCACGTTCAGGCCGAGTCGACCATGCCCGCCACCTGTTCGACGTCGGGACGGTCCAGCCAAATTATGCGAGGATCGCGCCGAAACCACGACCTTTGTCTGCGTGCAAGTCGGCGCGTCGCGGCGATTGTCGCGAGCCGGGCCGACTCGGCCGAATCGAGCGCGCCGTCGAGCCAGGCGAGAACCTGGGCGTAGCCCAGCGCCCGGGACGCGGTGGGGCCGTCCCGCAGGCCCATGTCGACGAGGGCGCGGACCTCCTCGATCATGCCGGCGGCCCACATACCGGCCACCCGGCCGGCGATCCTCTCGTCGAGCTGCGGGTGGTCGATGCCGAACTGGACCACGTCGTAGACCGAGCGGTGCTCCGGCAGGGAGGCGGTGAAGCCGCCGGTGAGCTCCACCACCTCCAGCGCGCGCACGATACGCCGGCCGTTGCCAGGCAGGATGGCCGCCGCCGCCGCCGGCGCCCGCGCGGCGAGATCGGCGTGCAGCGCGGCCGGGCCCCGCTCGGACAGCTCCCGCTCCAGCCGTCCCCGTACGGCCGGGTCGGTGCCGGGGAAGGCGAGGTCGTCGAGGACGGCCCGGACGTAGAGCCCGGAGCCGCCCACGAGCACCGGCGTGCGGCCGGCGGCCAGCAGGCCGTCGACGGCCTGCCGGGCCAGCGCCTGGTAGGACGCTACGTCGGCGGCGCGGGTGACCTCCCAGACATCGAGCAGGTGATGGGGGACACCACCGCGTTCCGCCGGCGGCACCTTGGCGGTGCCGATGTCCATCCCGCAGTAGAGCTGCATGGAGTCGGCGTTGACGATCTCACCGCCCAGCTCGGTGGCCAGCGCGATCGCCAGGTCGCTCTTGCCGGCCGCTGTCGGCCCGACGACAGCCACGACCCGGCCGGCGCGGTGCCGGTCGACACCTGTGCCCATGCTCACTCCCGGGAGGATCAGACCCGGCGAAGAACCGCGACGATCCGGCCGAGGATCGTCGCACTGTCACCCGGAATGTCAGCATAGGCCGGATTCTGCGGCTCGAGCCAGACGTGGCCGTCACGACGGCGCAGCGTCTTGACCGTCGCCTCGCCGTCGATCATCGCGGCGACGATCTCGCCGCTGTCCGCGACCGGCTGCTGGCGGACGACCACCCAGTCGCCGTCGCAGATCGCGGCGTTGACCATGGAGTCCCCGACGACCCGCAGGGTGAACAGGGTGCCCTCCCCCACGATCTCGCGGGGGAGCGGGAAGACCTCCTCGACCGCCTGCTCGGCGAGGATCGGCCCACCCGCGGCGATGCGGCCGAGGACCGGCACATAGGCCGCCTGTGCGGGGCCAGCCGCCGACGAGCCTGCCGCGAGCGTACCAACGGCGGGCGCCTGGCGTGGCACGGGGCGTACCGGTGCCTGCGCGGAGAGGACCTCCATGGCCCGCGGGCGGTGCGGGTCGCGGCGCAGGAAGCCCTTCTCCTCCAGCGTCTTGAGCTGGTGCGCGACGCTGGACGTGCTCGTGAGCCCCACCGCATCGCCGATTTCCCGCACGCTCGGCGGGTAGCCTCGGCGCTCGACGGCGTCGCGGATCACCTCAAGCACCCTGCGCTGGCGGGGGGTCAGGCCCGTGGCGTCCGCCGGCCCGTCCGGCAGGTCGCGCACGGAGCCGCGGGGTGGCCGGCCGCGGCGGGTGCGGTTGTCGTCGGTGGTCATCCCTGCCGTACTCCTTCGTTGTCGGTCATGGCAGACTTGCGCTCCCGGCATATCCGACGTTCTGCCGTGAACCGGAGCTGGCGGCCACGACCTGGATCTGACCTGAATCTGATCGCTACGACCGTAACCGCCGCGGCCGGATATCTCAAACGTCTGTTCGAGCGTGTCACGACGATTCCGTCGGGACCGTGCGGTACAAACTCGATCAGACGTTCGATCGAACGGATGTTCTTTGATCATGTTGTTGGAAGTGGTATGTGCTGGTGGAAGTTGGGGAGGTGGACGATGCGGGCGTCGGCTGAGCCTCCGCTGCGGCTGACCGGGCGGGGCCGGGTTGTCCTGATTGTCCTGGTCATGCTGGTGTCCTGCCTGGTGCTGTCCGTGGCCCGGGTGACGTCGTCGGCCGCGCCGACCGGGGACGACCGGCCGGTGCGCGTCCACGTGGTGCGTTCCGGGGAGACGCTGTGGGGCATCGCGCGCGCGCTGGCTCCCGACGGTGACACCCGGGTGGTCGTGGCCCGGCTGGCCGGCCTCAACCGGCTGGAGACGACCGATCTCGTCCCCGGTCAGATGCTCCGTCTGCCGTGACGGGCCTGCCATGACGGGCCTGTCATGACAGGTCCGCATGAAGGGTCTTCTGTGATGCATGTGTCATGAGGTTCCGCGGGTGGGCCAGCTTGCCAGCTCGTGGTGTCCGGTCCTAGTGTTGACCACAACATCTTGTAGTTACGTGGCTGTAAGTCGACAAGATCTTGGAGGTTGTGCGTGCGGTGTCCGTTCTGTCGGCACCCTGACAGCAAGGTTGTCGACAGCCGGGAGGCCGAGGAGGGCGCCGCGATCCGTCGCCGTCGGTCGTGCCCGTCCTGCGGCCGTCGTTTCACGACGATCGAAGAGGCGTCACTGCGAGTCATCAAGCGCAGCGGTGTCACCGAGCCGTTCAGCCGCGGGAAGGTGATCGCCGGCGTGCGGCGGGCATGCCAGGGGCGGCCGGTCCAGGCGGACGCGCTGGCCCGGCTCGCCCAGCTGGTCGAGGACACGCTGCGTGCCTCGGGGGCCGCCGAGGTCGCCTCGGACGAGATCGGCCGGGCGATCCTCGGGCCGCTGCGGGAGCTCGACGAGGTCGCCTACCTGCGGTTCGCCTCGGTGTACCTCTCCTTCGACTCGCTGGCGGACTTCGAGACGGCGATCACCGACCTGCGCGGGCGGGCCGACCGGGCGCCGTCGTAGCCACGCACCCCGACGCGACAGACAGCTGGTGAGAAACACCATCCGACCGACGCCAGACGAGGAGCGCCATGACCGACAACCGTGGCACGAAAGCGACCAAGGCCGCCCCCAGGGCCGGCACCAAGGCCGCCCCCAGGGCCGCTGGCCTGCAGGTGCGACGCGTCAACACCTCGCCGGGCGTCCACCCCTATGACGAGGTCACCTGGGAGCTGCGGGACGTCGTCATGACCAACTGGCGCGACGGCTCGGTCAACTTCGAGCAGCGCGGGGTGGAGTTCCCCGACTTCTGGTCGGTGAACGCCACGAACATCGTCACGAGCAAGTACTTCCGCGGCGCGCTCGGCAGCTCCGCCCGCGAGTGGTCCCTGCGCCAGCTCATCGACCGGGTCGTGCGCGCCTACGGCGCGGCCGGCACCGAGCACGGGTACTTCGCCTCGCCGGCGGACGCCGAGATCTTCGAGCACGAACTGACCTGGATGCTGCTGCACCAGGTGTTCAGCTTCAACAGCCCGGTGTGGTTCAACGTCGGCACCCCCGCGCCGCAGCAGGTCTCGGCCTGCTTCATCCTCTCGGTCGACGACACGATGGAGTCGATCCTCAACTGGTACCGGGAGGAGGGGCTGATCTTCAAGGGCGGGTCGGGCGCCGGGCTGAACCTGTCGCGTATCCGATCGTCGAAGGAGCTGCTGTCCTCCGGCGGCACCGCTTCGGGCCCGGTGAGCTTCATGCGCGGGGCCGACGCCTCGGCCGGCACGATCAAGTCGGGCGGCGCGACCAGGCGGGCCGCGAAGATGGTCGTGCTCGACGTCGACCATCCGGACATCGTCGACTTCGTCGAGACCAAGTCCCGCGAGGAGAGCAAGATCCGTGCGTTGCGGGACGCCGGCTTCGACATGGATCTCGGCGGCCGTGACATCGTCTCGGTGCAGTACCAGAACGCCAACAACTCCGTGCGGGTGACGGACGAGTTCATGCGGGCCGTCGTCGACGACGCCGGCTTCGACCTGCGGGCCAGGCTCGACGGGCGCACGATCGAGACCCTCCGGGCCCGGTCGCTGTTCCGCTCCATCGCCCAGGCGGCCTGGGACTGCGCGGATCCCGGGATCCAGTACGACGACACGATCAACGACTGGCACACCTGCCCGGAGTCCGGCCGGATCAGCGCCAGCAACCCGTGCAGCGAATACGTGCACCTGGACAACTCCAGCTGCAACCTGGCGTCGCTGAACCTGATGAAGTTCCTGCGCAAGGACCTCAGCTTCGACGCCGACGCGTTCGTGGCGGCCGTCGAGCTGATCATCACGGCGATGGACATCTCGATCTGCTTCGCGGACTTCCCGACTCCGGAGATCACGCGGGTGACCCGGATGTTCCGCCAGCTCGGCATCGGCTACGCCAACCTCGGCGCGCTGCTGATGGCCACCGGCCGCGCGTACGACTCCGAGGGCGGCCGGGCCATGGGCGCGGCCGTCACGTCGCTGATGACCGCGACGGCCTACCGCCGCTCGGCGGAGCTCGCGGCGGCGCTCGGGGCCTACGACGGCTTCGCCCGCAACACCGACGCCCACCGCCGGGTGATCCGCAAGCACGCCGCCGCCACGGACGCCGTCCGCACGGTCGGGGTCGACGACGCCCGGGTGCTCGCCGTCGCCGCCCGCGAGTGGGAGCGCGCCCAGGGCGTCGGGGAGAAGCACGGCTGGCGCAACGCGCAGGTCAGCCTGCTCGCCCCGACCGGCACGATCGGCTTGGCGATGGACTGCGACACCACCGGCATCGAGCCCGACCTCGCGCTGGTGAAGATGAAGAAGATGGTCGGCGGCTCCAGCATGCGGATCGTCAACCAGACGGTTCCCGCCGCGCTGCGCGCTCTCGGCTACGCCGAGGAGACCGTCGAGGCGATCGTCGAGTACATCGCCGAGCACGGTCACGTCATCGACGCCCCCGGCCTGCGCCGCGAGCACTACGAGGTCTTCGACTGCGCGATCGGGGAGCGGGCCATCAGCCCGATGGGCCACATCCGGATGATGGCGGCGGTCCAGCCGTTCCTGTCCGGCGCCATCTCCAAGACCGTCAACATGCCCACGTCGGCCACGGTCGAGGACGTCGAGCAGATCTACCTGGAGGGGTGGCGGCTCGGTCTGAAGGCGCTGGCGATCTACCGGGACAACTGCAAGGTCGGCCAGCCGCTGTCGGACCTGCGCGGCGCGAAGCGGTCCGTGACCGGGGGCGCGGGCGAGCAGCCGGCCGCACAGCCCGCCGCCGCACAGCCCGGGGAGCACCGTCCGGTCCGGCGCCGGCTGCCGAAGATCCGCCAGTCGCAGACCGTCTCCTTCACCGTGGGCGGTGCCGAGGGGTATCTGACCGCCGGGTCGTATCCCGACGACGGGCTCGGCGAGGTCTTCATCAAGATGTCGAAGCAGGGCTCGACCCTCTCCGGCGTGATGGACGCGTTCGCCATCGCGGTCTCGATCGCGCTCCAGCACGGCGTCCCGTTGGAGACCTACGTCCGCAAGTTCATCAACATGCGCTTCGAGCCGGCCGGCATGACCGACGACCCGGACGTGCGGATCGCCCAGTCGGTGATGGACTACCTCTTCCGTCGCCTGGCCCTGGACTACCTCCCCGAGCAGACCCGCGCGGAGCTCGGCGTCCTCAGCGCGCGGGAGCGGGCCCGCCAGCTCACCGGCCAGCACGGCGGGGCCGGCCAGCCGGACGCGGTGGAAACGGACACGGTGGAGACAGCCGACGCCGGGCCGGCCGAGGCGACCGGCTCCGCGACGGCCGGGCCCGCGGCGAACGAGGCGGCGGCGGCCGGTGCCGCGGCGGTGCCGACGGTGCCCGCCGAGACCGGTCACACCCACCCGGTGGGCCTGTCGGCCCGGGAGGTGCGGGGCGAACTGCCGCGCAGCGTCCCACCGGGCGAGGCGCTGTCGGCGCAGAACGTGGTGGACGCGCCGCTGTGCTTCACCTGCGGGGTCACCATGCGTCCCGCAGGCAGCTGCTACGTGTGCGAGCAGTGCGGCTCCACCAGCGGCTGCAGCTGAGACCGGGCGGTATCGCGGCGGGATGCGGTATTTCGCCTGATCTAGATAGCCTTCGGCTGTCGAGCCGTCGCAGGACCACGCCGAGCGCTGTCCGTAGAGTTGCGTTGATCGGGTTGTGGTCGGTAGGCAGCGGAGGCCGGTGCGTGGACGAGATCGACTCGCTGGAGGGGGCGACCCTGGTCAGGGTGCTCTCCCAGCTGCGCACCGGCTTTGAATACCGTCCGAGTGCGTTCCCGGCCTCGGTCGCGCTGTGCGGGCTGCGGGACGTTCGCCACTACAAGGTCGCCGCCGGCGGCAGCCCAGAACTGTCCGGGGGGCCGAGCCCGTTCAACGTCATCGTCGAGTCGCTGCGACTCGGTGACTTCACGCTGGACGAGATCCACGATCTTTACAGTCAGCACACGGCAGAGACCGATCGGGTGTTCACCGATGAGGCCGTGGAGCAGGTGCACCGGCTGGCCACGGGCCAGCCCTGGCTGGTCAACGCGCTGGCGGCCGAGATCGTCGACCGGATGAAGGTCCCGGTCACAGAGCCGGTCTCGGTGGAACACGTCAACGCTGCCCGGGAACGGATCATCCAGGCCCGGCCAAGTCACCTCGACTCACTCGTCCGCCGGCTCCAGGAGCCGGCGGTACGCCGGGTTCTCGAGCCCGTTCTCGCTAGCACCGACGAGCCGGCCGACCTGACCTGCTCGGACGACCGGTCCTATGCACGCGACCTCGGCCTGGTCGCCGAGACGCCCGACGGCGGCCTGCGGATCGCCAACCCGATCTACGATGAGGTCATCGCCCGCGCGCTGGCCGAGATCGTCGTGCGTGACCGGGGGCGCTTCCAGCACCGCGGGACTTCGTCCGCCCCGACGGCCGTTTCGACGTGCCGGACATGCTGACCACGCTCGCCCGCTATTGGCGGAACAACGAGCCAATGCTCAGGGTGAAGAGGCCCTACCGGGAGGCCATCCCGCACGCCATCTTCCTGAGCTGGCTCGACCGGGCTGTGAACGGCGACGGTGACGTCTTCCGGGAGTTCGCCGCCGGCGGCGGCTGGGCCGACATCCATATGACCTGGCGCTACACCGCCCCCGATGGCACCAGTGCCGAACAGCACGAGGCTTTCGAGGTGAAGACCCACCGCCCCGGCTACGCCGACCCGGTCAAGGAAGCGATGACCCAGCTCGACGGCTACCTCAACCACCTCAGCCTGGCCTCGGGCTACATCGTCATATTCGACCAGCGCCCGCGGCCGGAGTCCGCCGCCGACGGCCCGCTGACGACCCAGACCAGCCCGGCCGGCCACACCGTCACCATCGCCCGCCTCACGGTCCCGCCCTCACCCGGCGAACAGCCTGCGGCCTCGTCGTCGTAGCCCACGCCACAGCGCCGCCTCGCACCGAATCGATCTTGACTGCCGCGGGAATACCGCAGATCACGAATATGTGCCTTCCGCCAGTATCGCGGGAGCCGGTGGACCCGGCGCGGCGGCTGGTCAGCCGCCGTGCCGGGTCAGGTGCTCCCCGTCCGCGCCCGTGCGGGCGGACGGCAGGCGGTGGGCCGGTTTCCGGCCGTCGAGCAGGTCCAGGAGCAGGGCTGCCGTCCACGAGAAGTGGTTGCTGCCCACTCCGGTGCCGTCGAACGGTGAGTAGTACTCGTACAGGCCCTCGGAACCGGCGATCATCGAGATCGTGTCGGCGCGCAGCCGGTCGGCGAGCTCGCCGCGGCCGGCGCGGTCGAGCCCGTCGGCGAGCAGCCAGTTCATGTTCACCCAGACCGGGCCCTGCCAGTAGCAGCGGGGCTGGAAGTCGGGATCGTCGGTGGGGGTGCTGGCGATGCCGTGGGCCGGCCAGAACCGCGGTGCGGTCATCCGGCTGACAAGATCCTCGACGCCGGCGGGGGGCACGACACCGGCGTACAGGGCGAGGAAGCCGGCGATCGTGGGCCTTCGGATCAGCCGGCCGGAACGCGCGTCCCGGCTCCAGTACATGCCGTCGGCGAACAGGGCGGGCAGCGCCGCCCTGGTCCGGCGGGCCGAGCGCAGCAGCTGCGCGGGCAGCTGTTCGCCGATGTCGGCGGCGATGTCGCGCAGGTGGTCGTTCGCGCGGGCGAGAATCGCGTTGAAGGCGACATCCTGTACCAGCGGGACGCGGGACGCACGAATCCGGCTGAAGTCGTAACGGGCGTCGCGTAGCTCCCCGACCAGGTGGTAAAGGGTGAACAGGTCGGTGGCGGACAGCCGCTGGTCGGACGGAACCTCCTTGTTGTCCCGGCGCAGGGCGTCGAGCGCGCCATCCCCGTTGAGCCGGCGGATGAGCTTCAGGGGGATGGGAGCCGCCCTGCGGGTGAGCTCCATCCAGGCGGGGGTGTTGTCCATCCCCGACTCCCACGAGTGGACCAGAGTGACCAGCCCGGTGTCGTCGGGGTCGCGTTCGCGGTACAGCCAGCAGTGGTAGCGCAGCAGGCCCGGATAGACCGCCCGGTAGAACTCGCGGCGCCGGGCCGGGTCGAACACCTCGCCGACGCGGACGACAGCTTCGGCGATCATCGGCGGCTGGGTGACGCCGGTGGTCTGCACGTGCCGCGGGCCGGCGTCGACGAGGTCGGAGCGCCACCGGTCGGGCCCGGCGTGGTAGCTGCCGGAGCCGGAGAAGATGACGTGCGGGATCATCCCGTTGAGCCACTGGCCCTGCAGCAGCGCGAGGATTTCCCGGCTGGCCCGTCCGGGGTCGACGTGCCGTAGCCCGATGGCGATGAAGCAGCTGTCCCACAGCCACTGGTGGGGGTAGAGCGTCGGGGAGGGCCGGGTCGCCTCGCCCAGATCGTTGTCCCGCAGTACCTCGATCGCGGACGTTCGGAGTTCGGCGAGCACCTCGGACGACAGGGCCGGCGATGACATCGTGTGAGGGTACCGGGGCCGGTGGCCGGTAGCGCCGGAACCTCGTGGCACCTTCGTGATCTCACGTACTCTCAGTGACGATTGTTACGGTCTGTCCACATTGTTGTGGTCATGTTGGTGGAAAATTGGGGCTAGTCTCGTTCTCGACAGCGCGGACGTGGAGAACTGAAGAGATAATTAGTTATTCGTGACACACTGGCCGATCCGCGGAGTAGTCTTCGCGACAGCGGGTGCGGCGTCCCGAGGGTGAGGGTCTACACTGCTTCGTAGACCCGGCGATCGCTTACGTCCGGTTGTGTCTGAACGCGGAATGGGAGAGACGTCCCCAGGCGTTGCCCATACGTGCAAGCACCAAGACCCGTCACCCGCACCGACCTTCGGATCTGCTACTGATGACGCTGCCTGCCCTCGAACTTCATGAGCGCTCCGATGAGCCGCGTACGCGTGCCGTGAGCACGCGACGGACTCGTCGGTCATCCACTCCTGCCCGCACGACGCCCAGCCGCAGCTTGGCTGCCGTGCCCGATGATACCGACGAACTCGACGTCACTCAGGTCGCCGAGCTCGTCGCGCGTGGACGTGAGTCCGGCGAACTCAGCCGTGCCGAGCTCCGTGAGGCACTGGAGACCGCCGATCTCGGTCTTGAACTGCTGCCTGTCCTGGTCGCCCGGCTGACCACACTCGGGGTCGAGGTTCTCGACGAGGAAGAAGAGGAGGCGCCGGGCGGGGCTGCGGCCACGCGCGCGACGTCCGAGCACGCCGGGACCGCCGACCTCGTCCGTATGTACCTGCGTGAGATCGGCAAGGTGCCGCTGCTCAACGCCGCGCAGGAGGTCGAGCTGTCGAAGCGGGTCGAGGCCGGGCTGTTCGCCGAGCACAAGCTCGACACCGACCCCGACCTGGCTCCGGAGCTGCGCCGGGACCTGCAGACCCTGGTCCGCGACGGGCACGCCGCCAAGCAGCAGCTGGTCTCGGCGAACCTGCGCCTGGTCGTCTCGGTCGCCAAGAAGTACAGCGGCCGGGGCATGACCCTGCTCGACCTGGTCCAGGAGGGCAACCTCGGCCTGATCCGCGCGGTCGAGAAGTTCGACTACGCCAAGGGCTACAAGTTCTCCACCTACGCCACCTGGTGGATCCGGCAGGCCATCGGCCGAGCCCTGGCCGACCAGGCCAGGACCATCCGGATCCCGGTACACGTGGTCGAGCAGATCAACAAGATCACTCGGCTGCAGCGGCAGCTCGTCTCCACGCTCGGCCGGGAACCGACCGACGAGGAGCTGGCGCTCGAGCTCGACATGCCGATCGAGCAGGTCGTCGAACTGCGGCGGTACGCGCAGGACACGGTCAGCCTGGAGACCGCGGTCGGCGACGACGGCGACTCCGTCCTCGGTGACTTCATCGAGGATGCCGACGCCACCTCGCCCGCGGACGCCGCATCCTACGGCGCCATGCAGGATGAGATCGAAGGCGTGTTGAGCGGGCTCACCCCGCGTGAGCGTGAGGTGATGCGGCTGCGGTTCGGCCTCGCCGACGGCAAGCAGCACACCCTCGCCGAGGTGGGCAACCGGCTGGGGCTGACCCGGGAACGGATCCGCCAGATCGAGCGGGACACCCTGCGCGAACTGCGCAAGCCGGCGGTCGCGAGCAGGCTGCGGGAGTTCCTCGACTAGTTGCCCCGCGTACGGCTGGTTTCCGCGTAGAACGCGTACGACGTGACGATCCCCTGCCCGGGTAGTTGACCGGGCAGGGGATCGTCACGTCGTAGGACCGGTCAGCGGACCGGTCAGCGGGTCGTCGGCGGCATGAACGGCAGCAGCGCCTGAGGGTTGGCGACGGCGCCGAGGCTGACCGCGCGCTCCAGCGGCTCGCCCAGCAGCAGCCGTCTGACCGGCACCTCCAGTTTCTTGCCGTTCTGGGTGCGCGGGACCTCGGCGATCTCCTCGACGCGGTCGGGCACGTGACGGGGGCTGAGCTCACGGCGGATCGTGGCGCGCAGCGTCCCGGTGAACGCGTCGTCGAACACCACGCCGCCGGCCAGGCAGACGTAGAGGACGAGCTCCCCACGCCGGCCGGCGGTCGAGGTGTCGATGACGATACTTTCGGTCACGCCGGGGATGCTCTCCACCACCTGGTACAGCTCGGCGGTACCGATCCGGACGCCCGCGCGGTTCAGCGTGGCGTCGGACCGGCCGTGGATGGACACCGCCCCGCTGGCGGTGATGCTCGCCCAGTCCCCGTGCCGCCACACGTCCTCGTAGGCCGAGAAGTAGGTTGCCCGCAGCAGCGAGCCGTCCTCGTCCCCCCACAGGGCGACCGGCATGGACGGCATGGGGGCGGTGACCACCAGCTCGCCGACCTCGTCGACGACCTCCTTGCCCTGCTCGTCGAAGGTGGTCACCGCGCAGCCGAGCCCACGCATGGGGATCTCCCCGGCGCGCACCGGCAGCGTCGGCAGGCCGAGCACGAACGCGGTGCACACCTCCGTCCCACCGCTGATGGAGGACAGCATCAGGTCGTCGCCGACGGACTCGTACACCCAGGCGTACGTCCGCGCGGGCAGCGGCGCGCCGGTGGATCCCACGGTGCGCAGCGCCGAGAGGTCGGCGATCTCACGGGGGACCGTGCCGGAGCGCGCGCAGTCGGTCAGGAAACCGGGGCTCGTCCCGAAACAGGTGACTCCGGTGGCCTCGGCCAGCCGCCAGAGGGTGCCGGGGCCGGGGAATTTCGGACTCCCGTCGAAGAGCACCACGGCCGCGCCGGCGAGCAGGCCGGAGACGAGCAGGTTCCACATCATCCAGCCGGTGCTCGTCACCCACAGGAAGCGGTCGTCCGGCCCGATGTCGAGGTGGAGCACCAGCGTCTTGAGATGTTCGAGCAGGATGCCGCCGTGACCGTGCACGATCGGTTTGGGTTTTCCGGTCGAGCCGGAGGAGTACAGGATCCACAGCGGCGCGTCGAACGGGAGACGGTGGAAGGCCGGGACGGCGTCGTCGCACCCGGCGAGCAGGTCCTCCCAGGCCAGCAGGCCCGGCAGGCCGGTGGCGCGGGCCCGGTCGAGGGCGTCCGTGGCCAGGTAGGCGACGACGACGGTGGCGCGCAGGCCGGGCAGCCGCTCGGCCGCCTTGGCCAGCACGCCGAGCGTGTCGAACGACCTGCCGCCGTGGGTGTAGCCGTCGACGCCGATTAGCACGGTCGGGCGCACCTGGGCGAAACGGTCCGCGAGGCCGGTGGGCCCGAAGTCGGGGGAGCAGGACGACCAGACCGCCCCGATCGCGGTGGTGGCGAGCATGGCGACCACCGCGTGTATGCAGTTCGGTAGCACGGCGCAGACCCGGTCGCCCGGCCCGACCCCCAGCCGGCGCAGGCCCGCGGCGGCCGCCGCGACCTCGCGGCGCAGCTCGTCCCAGGACACCACGGCCGTGGTGGCGTCCTCGCGTACGGCGATCACCGCCGGCGCCGGCCCGTGGCGGGTCAGGGCGTTCTCGGCGTAGTTCACCCGGGCGGTCGGGAACCATCGGGCACCCGGCATCCGCGCGTCGGCGAGCGCGGGCCCGTCCCCGCGTTCGCCCTCGACCGCGCAGAAGTCCCAGACCGAGTCCCAGAAGCCGTCGAGATCGTCCACCGACCACTGCCACAGGGCGGTGGCGTCGGTCAGCCGTCGGCCCCGTTCGGCGGCCAGCCACTCGAGGTAGGCGGTGACCCCGGCGGCGCGGACCCGCCGCGCGGACGGCGTCCACAACAGTTGTCCCTCGATGCCGGTGTCCGCTCCGGTCTCCGGTGCGGGTCCGTGTTCGTTGCCGTGTCCAGCAGCCACGGACCCAGACCCTAACGAATCCCCGGCGACAGGGCCCGGCATGATCCTGGGCGTTTGGCCCCGGGCATTCATCACAATGGAACGACAAAGGATGTCGATAATGCGGCCCATGTTCCCGGGGAATCCGTTGGGCCCGATATGGCCGGGCCGGGCCGGCTACTGTCAGGGGCATGGGCGGGTGCTGCCCGGCCGGGCGGCCCAGGGCCGGCAGCGGCCGGGAGAGGACGGGCGGGACGCCGCCGGGCATGCGACGTCGCACATGCGATGCGCGCCACCCCTGTCGGTCGATGGACAGCGCACGGCCTGCCCGGCCCGGCACGATCGGGCGCATGAGGTGTCTTCCAGGCTCAGGGTGTGTCCCGGGCCGTCGAAGGTTTTGGGCACAACGGTGCCACACCGGCCACAATCGTCTCCCATGACGACGCCGTTCCTCGGGGAGCTTTCCGGACAGCCGCGGAGCGGGCCGGCGGGTGACCAGGCCGGCTGGAGCGAGGCTCACAGGGCCCACCGGACGAACGGCGCCGGCCACCCGGACGCGCAGAGAGCCGAGGACGCCGAGGTGGCCGGGGACGACGACGGCAGGGGCACCG
This sequence comes from Protofrankia sp. CiP1_Cm_nod4, assembly GCF_982290645.1. Taxonomy (NCBI): domain Bacteria; kingdom Bacillati; phylum Actinomycetota; class Actinomycetes; order Frankiales; family Frankiaceae; genus Protofrankia; species Protofrankia sp. CiP1_Cm_nod4. Next base: position 13,760 of record NZ_CEVIVC010000003.1, on the reverse strand, counting down.
CCGGGCGGGAGCCCGCCGAGGCCGGCCCGGGCGGGAGCCCGCCGCGGCCGCCCGCCGCGGTGGAACCGGTCATCACCCTGCTCGAGGCGCTGTTCACCCAGGCGCCGGCCGGCTTCGCCTTCTACGACACCCAGGGCCGCTACCTGCGGGTCAACGACGTCCTGGCCAGGCTGAACGGGCGGGCGCCCGGCGAGCACATCGGCCGCACCATGCCGGAGCTGCTCGGCGACATCGGCCACGAGATGGACCGCCTGCTGCGGCGGGTGCTCACCACCGGCGAGCCGGTGGCCACCTTCGAGGTCAGCGCCGCCACCGCCGCCCAGCCGCCGCGGATCTGGACGATGAGCTGGTTCCCGGCCACGGACGCCCATGGCGTGCCGCTGGGCGCGGCGCTCGTCGCCACCGACGTCACCAGGATCGGCGACACCCGGCACCAGCTGGCCCGCGGCGAGGCCCGGTACCGGGCGCTCGCGCGGGCCGGGGACACGGACGTGTTCCACGCCGGCGCCCGCGGCGCCCTGGACGTGGACATGCCGCGCTGGCGGGCCGCCACCGGCCAGAGCTTCCCGGAGATCGCCGGGGCGGGCTGGCTCGACGGTGTGCACGCCGAGGACCGGGACCGGGTCGCCGACGCCTGGCGCAGGGCTGTCGAGCAGCGCGCCGTCTTCGACGCCGAGTTCCGGCTCGACACCGTGGACGGGACGGAGCGGGTGCTCGTCATGCGGATCGTTCCTATTACTGAGGGTGATTATCCGCTGGAGTGGATCGGCGTCAGCCATGACGTGACCGAGGTCCGGGCCGCCGCGGCGGCCCACGGCACGCCGGCGGCCGACAGCTCCGGCACAGCTGGCACAACGTCCGGCGCGGACGGACGGGAC
>NZ_CEVIVC010000003.1:9986-12360 GCF_982290645.1 Protofrankia sp. CiP1_Cm_nod4 | reverse complement strand
GGACGGACCGGACAGGACGAGCAGGATGAACAGGACGAGCAGGTTCGCCTGGTCACGGCGGCATTGTCACGCGCTGTAAGCGTTGACGAGGTCGCCGTCGTGGTGCTCGACGCCGGCCGGCAGGTACTGGGGGCGAACGGGCGGGGGATCGCCCTGGTCGACGAGGTCGACAACTGCCTGCGTTTCCGGTCGCTGCTCGGTTACCCTGCGCTCCTTGCCCAGGCGTGGTCGGGGATCGGCCTGGACGCGTCCCACCCGGTCGCGGAGGCGGTCCGTGGCGCCTCGCCGCTGTTCCTCCTCGACCGGGAAGAGCTGACCGCGCGGTGGCCCGCGCCCGAGCAGGCCGCGGTCCTCGCCGAGGCCGACGAGCATGCCTGGGCGATCCTGCCACTGGCGACCGTCGACGCGCCGTTCGGCGTCCTGCTGTTCGGGTTCCGGGCCCGGCAGGCGTTCTCCGCGGCCGACCGCGCGTATCTGGCCGCGCTCGCCGACCAGTGCGCCCGGGCGCTGGAACGCGCGACGCTGTTCGAGCGCGTCCTGGCCGAGGCCCGCTCCAGCCGCCGGGCGGAGGAGACCGCCCGCACCGCCGCGGCCGCGGCCCGGGAGGCCGGCCGTCGCCTCGAGCTGCTCGCCCGGGCGACCGGGGCGGTCGGCAGCGCGCTGGAGGAGCCCGAGCGGGCCCTGCGGGCGCTCACCGACGTCATCGTGGGCGAACTGGCCGACTCGTGCGCGGTCTACCTGGTCGAGCCCGGCTCGGACGATCCGGCTGGCCCGGACGATCCGGCTGGCCCGGACGATCCGGGCGGCCCGGACGGCCCGGACGGCCCGGGCGGCCCGGACGCCCCGGCTGGCCCGGACGCCGGCCCGGCCGGGGCGCCGGTGCTGCGGCGGGCGGTCGTGTCGGTGCGCCCCGGCCTGACCCAGCTGCCGATACCCCGGGCCCGGACGGGCCGGTGGCCGCGGGACAGCCCGGTCAACCTCGCCGCGCTCACCGGGCGTGGGCACATCGCCCCGCTGGCCGGCGCCTCCTGGCTGTCGTCCACCGACATGGCGCGCTGGATGGGGCATGTCGGCGCGCACACCCTCGCCGCCGTGCCGCTGGTCCTGCGCGGCCAGGTGGCTGGTGTGGTCAGCCTGATGGCCGCCGGCGACCGGCCGCCGTACACCGAGGCCGACGTGGCCTTCCTCGAGGAGCTCGCGGCCCGCGCGGCGGTCGCGGTCGAGCACGCGGAGCTCTACCGGCGCAGCCGGGACACCGCGCTGACCCTGCAGCGCAGCCTGCTGCCACCGACCGTGGTCGAGCCGGAGGGGCTGGAGATCGCCGCCCGCTACGTGCCCGGGGTCGAGGACACCGAGGTCGGCGGGGACTGGTTCGACGTGATCGACCTCGGCGCGGGCCGGGTGGGCCTGGTCATCGGTGACGTCATGGGCCGCGGGGTCCGGGCCGCGGCGATCATGGGCCAGCTGCGGACCGCGGTGCGGACCTGCGCCCGCCTGGAGCTGTCCCCGTACGAGGTGCTGGCCCTGCTCGACGGCGTGGTCAGCGAGATCGACGAGGGCCAGATCGCCACCTGCATCTACGGCGTCATCGAGCCGCACACGGGCCTGTTGACGCTGGCGAACGCGGGGCACCCGCCGCCGTTGGTGGTGGCCCCCGACGGCCTGGTGTCGCGGCTGTACATGGAGGTCGGCACCCCGCTCGGGCTCGGCCGCGGCGACGTCAAGGAGTACACCGTCCGGCTGCACCGGGGGGCGCTGCTGGTCCTGTTCACCGACGGGCTGGTGGAGAGCCGGGAGCGTGACATCGACGCCGGCGTCTCGGACCTGGCCGCGGTGCTCGCCCGGCAGGACGGCTCCCTGGGCAGACGGGCCGACCAGGCCCTGGAGGCCCTCGGCCGGGACGCCGGCCATGACGACGACGTGGCCCTGCTGCTGGTGGGGCTGCCCGACACCGACGCGGGCGGGGCGACCCGCTACGCCGACATCACGGTCCCCGACGGGCCGGCCGGCCTCGGCGCGGCCCGGGGACGCGCCTGCGACCTGCTGCGGACGTGGTCGGTGGACGCCGACACCGTCGACTCCGTGGTCCTGCTGATGTCGGAGCTGGTCACCAACGCGCTGGTGCACGGCCGGTCCCCACTGTCCGTGCGGCTGCGCCGGACCGGGTCCCGGGTGATCGTGGAGGTTTCCGACCGTGACCCGCGGCTGCCCCGGCGCCGGCACGCCGACTTCGACGACGAAGGCGGCCGGGGCCTCGAGCTGGTCTCGCTCATCGCGTCCCGCTGGGGGACCAGGTCGGTCGGCGACGGCAAGGTCGTGTGGGCGGAGATCGCCGCGCCTCCGCTGCCGTGACACTTCCGTGATGCTGCCGTGA
>NZ_CEVIVC010000003.1:8930-9950 GCF_982290645.1 Protofrankia sp. CiP1_Cm_nod4 | reverse complement strand
TGCCGTGACACTGCTGTGATGGTGCTGCGACGCTGCCGTGACGGCCTGCCCGGCGCGAATGCGGCGGAATTGCTGAGAAGTCGGTCACCTCCCGATAGGCACACCGTCCCGGCCGGCTCCGCGCCGGGACGGGTCGCGTAACGTGAGGCCCGTGACAGACGTGGTGTTGCGCCTGGACTCGGTAACTGTTGTGCGGGATGGCGCGACGCTCCTTTCCGACATCCACTGGACCGTTGCCGACGGTGAACGCTGGGTCATTCTCGGGCCGAACGGCGCCGGGAAGACAACCCTGCTCCAGGTGGCGGCGAGCCGGGTTTTCCCGACTCGCGGAACGGTCGACCTGCTCGGCGGCCGGCTCGGTGAGGTCGACGCGTTCGACCTGCGCAGCCGGGTGGGCCTGGCGAGTTCGGCGGTCGCGGACCTCCTGCCGGCCACCGAACGCGTCCTCGACGTGGTCATGACGGCCGCGTGGGCGGTGCTCGGGCGGGCCACCGAGAAATACACCGATGACGACCGGTGGCGGGCCCTTGAGCTGCTCACCCAGGTCGGCTGCCGGAATCTCGCCGACCGGCGGTACGGCACCCTGTCCGAAGGCGAGCGCAAGCGCGTCCAGATTGCGCGTGCGTTGATGACCGACCCCGAGCTACTGCTGATGGACGAACCGGCCGCCGGGCTCGATCTGGGGGCCCGTGAGGCCCTGCTGGCGCGGCTGACCCGGCTGGTCGCGGACCCGCTGTCGCCGGTGACCATCATGGTCAGCCACCACGTGGAGGAAATTCCGCCGGGTGTGACCCATGCGCTGCTGCTGCGCGCCGGCCGGGTGGTCGCGGCCGGGCCCGTCGAGACGGTCCTGACCGGCCCGGCGCTGTCGGCGTGCTTTGGCATTCCCCTTGAGGTCGGTGCCGGTGCCGGCCGGTTCTCCGCGCGGCTGACGCCCGTCTTCCAGCATTCGGGGCGTACCGCGCCGTCTGTCTGAGCCGTCCGTCTGAGCGTCTGTCCGGGCCGTCCGGGCCGTCCGGG
>NZ_CEVIVC010000003.1:5298-8424 GCF_982290645.1 Protofrankia sp. CiP1_Cm_nod4 | reverse complement strand
GATGGGCGCTGTTTCCCGTGGGCGGCTGTTCCCAGCGGGTGGCCGCGTTCTGGCGGGCGTGTTCTGGCGGGCGTGTTCTAGCGGGGACGGTCGAGCAGCGCCCACAGCCATCCTGGCCCCGCCGTGGCCGCGCCCACAGCGTGGACGCGGGCGCGGAGCGCGCGGTCCGCGGTGATGACGACAACGGCGCCACGTCCCTGTTGGACCGCCGCGGCGGCCGCCGCCACGATCGTGTCGTCACCCGCCGCGGGGGCGTGGACGACAACGAGCCCGGCGGGCCGGTTGCCCGGCTCACCGGCGCCGGGCCGCCCGCTCGCGGCGACCCCGGCCCGGGCCGCCCCTTCGAGCACCAGGATCACCTCGGCCGGCAGGTCCTCCCTGGCCGGCAGATCCTCGCTGGCCGCCGCCCGTGGCGTGGAGGCCCCCTGGCACAGCGCGGACAGGCGTCCGTGCAGGCGTGCGGCGGCGGCCGCGCGATCGCGCCACCATCCGTCCGGGCGGGCTCCTATCACATTTGCCGCATCGACGATCCATGTCCGCTCATCCACCGTGGCTCCTTGGGCGCTACTACCGGGCCAGCTCTACTACCAGACCGTGAATCGGATGAGCGCGGCTGCGGCCCATACGTGGTGTATCGCATTCGCAGGTGCGGGATCCTTGATGGCGTTGCGTGGCGCTCACCGCTGCCGGCCGGACCGTGACGTCCTTGTCTGCGCCGACCACCGGCGTTTCGGATCGGAAGTCGTGATTCGGCGACAACTCATGATCAAAATTTATCCTGACGGTGGCCTCCAGCGCTTTGGCTAGACGTGACTCACGTCTACCTGAGGGACGTTGTGTGGTGTCGATGACGCCGCGGACGGCATGTCGCGGGCGATGGCGGTCGCGCGTGTCCGAACCAGCAGTTACAGTTCTTCCTGATGACGTGGTAATACTAGTCTCGAAGAGTTCCGCGGTTCGCTGACCTGAAGGAGAGAGGCATGGCGCAGAAGACCATCGTGTCGTTGATTGACGATCTCGATGGACACGAGGCCGATGAGACTGTTCGGTTCGGGCTGGACGGCGCTTCGTACGAGATCGATCTGTCCGAGAAGAACGCCACCAAGCTGCGTGAGTCGTTGGCTCCGTTCGTTGGGGCGGCGCGTCGCTCGGGTGGCCGGGCAACTGCCGCCCGCCGTGGGCAGCGCGGCGCTTCTCGTCGTACCGGCGGCACCGACCGTACCGCTGACATTCGTGAGTGGGCGCGAGCCAACGGTTACACGGTCAGTGACCGTGGTCGTATCGCCTCCAACATCGTCGAGGCGTACGACAAGGCTCACTGAGCCGCTCTCGGCCGCATTCGTCCAGTTGCCCGAATCCCACGCGGTCACAACTGTTTTCGCGTGGTCGCGGGCGCACGGGGCCGGCTGCGGCCGAGCGGTGGACCATGACGCGGGGGGTCAGTCGTACGGCGGTGCCGGCGCGGAAGAGGCCGGGCCCCTGGTTGGTGCCGCTTATGGCCAATTTGGGGCATGTGGCAGTGCTGTTTTCTGGGCGACAGGTTGTCGGGCCCGCAACCTGTCGCCCAGGTCATGCCCGGGCTCAGGTGCCGCGGTGGCGGGCCATCCAGTTTTCCAGCTCCCCCCGGGCGCGGGGAAGCGCGGCCGACAGGTTGCGGTGGCCCGCGGTGGTGACGAGAATGTCATCCTCAATCCGCACCCCGATCCCGCGCAGCTCCGGCGGCACCGTAATGTCGTTGGGCTGGAAGTACAGCCCCGGCTCGACCGTGAGCACCATCCCGGCCGTGAGTGGGCCGTCGCGGTAAGCTTCGTCACGGGCGTGGGCGCAGTCGTGGACGTCGAGGCCCAACATGTGTGACGTGGAGTGCAGGGTATACCTGCGATGCAGGCCCGCGTTCGGTGCTTCGGGGTCTTCCGCGAGAGACTCCTCGACGCTGACCGGGAGCAGCCCCCAGCCGTGCAGCGCCTCGGCTATCACCCGCATTGCCGCCCGGTGCGGGTCGAGGAACTGTGCGCCCGGTCGCACCGCTTCGATTCCGGCCTGCTGGGCCGCGAGGACCACGTCGTACACCTGACGCTGCACATCGCTGAAATGTCCGTTCACGGGAAGCGTGCGTGTGATGTCGGCGGTGTAAAGCGAGCGGGACTCGACACCCATGTCCAGCAGCGCGAGGTCGCCGGGCCGTACCGGCCCGTCGTCACGGACCCAGTGCAGGATGGTGGCGTGGTGGCCGCAGGCGACGATGGAGCCGTACCCGACGTCGTTGCCGTCGACCCGGGCGCGGCGCCAGAACGTGCCCTCCAGCCACCGTTCGCCGTTGGGCAGTGTCATCGCGTGGTCCAGCTCACGCACGCATTCGGAAAAGCCCAGGACGGTGGCGGCGATCGCCTGCTCCAGCAGGGCCGTTTCGTGCTCGTCCTTGACCAGCCGCAGCTCGGAGAGGACCTGGGCCAGCTCCGTGTCCCGGTCGGTCCCGGCGGGGGTGGATGCTTCCCGGCCGGCGGGCGTGTACCGCAGGACCGCGCGGTCCACCTGCTCGTCCTGGCCGCGTACCACCCGGGTCGTCGCCGGTGACAGCCGGGCCAGCGCCTCGGCGAGCTCGTCGAGCGGGCGGCAGGTGATCTCGAGAGCCGCCGACGTCTCCCGTACCCCCGCGCGTGGTCCCACCCACAGTTCGCCGTAGCGCCGGTCGGTGTAGAAGGCCGGTGTGGAACGGTCCGAGCGGTCGGCGACATACAGGACGGCGTCGTGGTCGCCACCGGGGCTCGGACGCAGAATCACCACGGCGTCCGGCTCGTGACAACCGGTCAGCCAGAAGAAATCACTGCCCGGCCGGAACGGGTAATCGGTGTCATTCGCCCGTACCTTGAGCCCACCGCTGGGCACCACCAGCGTCTCGGCCGGGAATCGTGAGCTCAGCAGCGCGCGCCGCTTGGCCGCGTACTGGGCCACATCCTGGGCCGCGTACTGTGCCACATCGTCACGGGCCGGCGTCGGCTCCGCGGTGGACACCCAGCCGGTGGCCATGAATCGGCGGAAGGCGGAAGGTGGCTGCTGGTCGTGGCTGGCCTGTCCCGCCGGCGAAGCGGGCCCGGTGACGGAACCGCCGCTGGAACTGGGAGCAGC
>NZ_CEVIVC010000003.1:0-4941 GCF_982290645.1 Protofrankia sp. CiP1_Cm_nod4 | reverse complement strand
GGATCTGTCGGTAGGCTGCTCGGATCTGCCGGTAGAAGGCGGGGAAGCACTCGGGCGCGTACTCATGGTTCCAACGGTAGGCCGCGGCGGTCCGTGGCGGGTAGCGTCCCAGGAGTGCCTATGTCGCCGGGTCCCATGGATGGCCTTCTTGTCGTCGATCTCACCCGGGTATTGGCCGGGCCGTTGTCCACGCTGATGCTCGCCGATCTCGGGGCGAGGGTCATCAAGGTGGAACGTCCCGGTCACGGGGATGACTCCCGCTCCTACGGTCCGTTCATGGACGACCGGTCGCTGTACTTCGCCCGGGTGAACCGCGGCAAACAGTCGATCGCGCTCGATCTGAAGGATCCGGACGACCACGCGACGTTACTTTCCATCATCGACCGCGCCGATGTGCTGGTGGAGAACTTCCGGCCCGGCGTGATGGACCGGCTCGGTCTCGGCTGGGGCACGTTGTCGGGACGTAATCCTCGACTGGTTTACGTGAGCATCTCCGGCTTCGGGCGGACCGGCCCGTGGCGAAACCGGCCGGCCTACGACGCGGTCGTGCAGGCCGCCACCGGGATTATGTCGATCACCGGGTCACCGGACAGCGACCCGGTGAAGCCCGGCGTCCCGATCGCGGACCTTGCGGCCGGTCTGTATGCTTTCGGCGCGATCGGGGCCGCATTGTACGGGCGGCTGGCCACCGGCCGCGGTACCCATATCGACATAGCCATGTTCGACGCCACACTGTCGTTGCTCGAGGGTGCGGCCCTGTCCTATCTGGCGACCGGTGTCACGCCGCCGCGCATCGGCAACGCACATTACTCGATCGCGCCGTTCGACACGTTCGCCTGCGCGGACCGCAGCATTGTGATCTGTGCCGCGAACGACAGCCTCTTCGCCGGGCTGTGCCGCGCGCTGGACCGCCCGGATCTCGGCACGGATCCGCGGTTCGTCACCAACAGTGCCCGGCTGGCGGCCCGGGAGGCGTTCAAGCAGGAAGCGGAGCGGACTCTTCGTGCCCAGCCGGCTGCGTATTGGCTGAAAGTGCTGGGTGCGGCGGGCATACCCTGTGGCCCCATCAACAACGTGGCGGAGGCGGTCTCCTCCGAACAGGCTGTTTTCCGCGGCATGGTGGTCGACGCCGGGGGCCTTCCGCTGCCCGGGAATCCGGTGAAGATGGCGGACTGGCCGCAGGACTCCCGGCGGCCGCCGGAACCGGTACTCGACGCGGACGGCCCCGCGATCCGGGCCGAGTTCGGTTGATCCGGCGGTGCGCCGGTGACGGCGGTGGAAGTCGTGGGCGCGACACCCGGGACCGGGAACATTCCAACGGCTACCGGACGTCGACAGGGATGGCGAGCGGTGGGGTGGACGAGGGGACGTGGTCATGACGTGGCCTCCGGACGGGCCCGGACGAGCGGGGCGGCGGCCTGGATGGCCTGAGGAGCGCCGGCCCCCGGGCGGGGCTCCCGGGTGGCAGCAGCCACCGCCGCAGCCCGGATGGCAGCAGCCACCGCCGTCGCAGCCGCCGCCGTTCCAGCCGTCACAGCCGCCGCCCGAGCCCTTACCGCCCCGGCGCTCCACTGGGCGCCGCCTGGTCACCGGCGTGGCGGCGCTGGCGTCCGTCCTCGTACTGGCCGTCTCCGGCGGGGGCTGGCTGGCCCTGCGGCACTATGACAACAAGGTCACCCATGTGTCGCTGGCCTTCCCCGGCACCGAGCGGCGGCCGGGCGGGGCCGGCGGCGGTACCCGCAACATCCTGCTCGTCGGCTCGGACAGCCGCAGCGGTACGGACGGGGAGTTCGGTGAGGTCGAGGGCCAGCGGTCGGACACCACGATCCTCGCCCACCTGGACGCCGATGGCTCCACCACGCTCGCCTCGTTCCCCCGGGACCTGTGGGTGACGATCCCCGCCTACACCGACTCCGCCGGCCGCGCCCACGCCGCGCGGAAGTCCAAGCTCAACGCCGCGTTCGCGTTGGGCGGGCCGTCCCTGCTGGTACGGACCATCGAGACGCTGACGAAGATCCGTATCGACCACTACCTGCAGATCGACTTCATCGGGTTCCAACGGATGACGGACGCCCTCGGCGGGGTGACCGTGTGCGTGAAACCGCTGCCCAACGGGAGCCGGAGCAACCTCGACGACAAGATGTCGGGCTGGCACGGCCAGGTCGGCGACAACAGGGTCAACGGCGAGCAGGCGCTGGCCTTCGTCCGCCAGCGGTACGGCCTGCCCGAGGGCGACCTCGACCGGATCCGGCGTCAGCAGCAGTTCATCGGTGTGGTCTTCCGGTCGGCGACCAGCACCTCGACCCTGGTCAACCCGGTCCGGCTGGCTTCCCTGCTGGACGCGGCCACCTCGTCCGTGACCGTCGACGCCGGCACCTCCCTGACCGACCTGCAGCCACTGGCCGTCCGGCTGCGTGGCGTGGGCAGCGGGGGTGTCCGCTTCGAGACCGTCCCGGCGTCGCCTGGTCAGGCAGGCGGCCAGTCCGTGCTGCTCACCGACCCGAACAAGCTGGCGGCCTTCCTGGCGGATCTCTCCGGCCGGCGGCCGTCCTCCGCGAGCGCCGCGGCCGTCGACGGTGGCCCGCTGGGCGGGCCGGCCGGGCCGGCCATCACCCTGGTGGCCGCCACGGCCACGACCGACGCCACCGCGGGATCGTGCACCTACTGAACCTCCGGCCGCCGCTGGCCCGGCGGCGTGTGGCCCGGTGACGGGGTGTGGTCACCGCGCTCGTCGATGGCGGCGTTCAGTTCGGCGCCGAGCAGGACGGCCAACGCCGTGATGTAGAAGAACAGCAGCGCGGCCACGGGCGCCGCCACCGAGCCGTAGATCAGTTCATTGCCGAAGACCGTTTCCAGGTACAGCCGCAGCAGGTAGCTGCCGACGTTCCAGACCACCATGGCCAGCAGGGCGCCGGGCAGCGCCCGCCGCCACGGGCGCCGGGACGGCAACGACAGGTGGTACAGCGAGGTCAGCATCGTCAGGGAGAGGACCGCGACCACCGGCCAGAACAGGACCGTCAGCAGCCAGCCGACGAGGTGGTGGCGGTTGGCGTCGAGCAGTTCCGAGATCAGGTCCGGCCCGAGGACGAGCGAGGGCAACAGGATCACACCGCTGGCCACCTGGGCCAGGTACAGTCGCAGTGCCAGTAGCCGGCTGCGTACGGCTGATCGCAGCTGGCGCTGGCCGTAGGCGATCGTGATGGTGTTGACGTAGGTCGCCATGGCCGACGACCCGGTCCACAGCGACAGCAGGAAACCGATCGAGATCACATCCGGGCGCCCGTGGGTGAGGATCTCGTTGATCGTGGGGCGGATCACGTTGTCGACGACCGAGGGTGTCAGCAGGTCGTCGGCGGCGTTCAGCAGACTCTGACGGATGCTGTCGACGGCGTCCGCGCCGACCGCGTCCCCGACGTAGCCGATGGTGCCGAGGATCGCCAGTAGTAAGGGAGGCAGCGACAGCAGCTGCCAGAAGCCGGCCTCGGCCGCGAGGCCGAGCACGCGGTCGCGCCAGGCACGGGCCGCGGTCCGGCGGGCGAGGGTGAGAACACGCATCGACACCCGTCCGAGCAGGGAGGGCACTGTTCTCGGAGGCCGGGCCGGCAACGGCGACACGGGGCCTGACGGTGGCGCGAGGCCTGGCAGCGCGGCGGAAGCAGGATGCGTCAGATCAGCGGGCCGCGACGCATCGGACGCGGGACCAGGCGTCTGGAGCACCGCGGACAGCAACCTGTTCGCCAACCACACCGGACCAACGGTACGGCCTCGGGTTCACAGCGGCTCCAGCGGTCGTCGATTGGCCTGGAACCCGGCCGGCCGGCCGCTGCCGATGTCACCAGTTGCGCTGGCCTGGTTGCGCCGGCATGGATAACGGAGGCATGCCGTCGGTCGACGAGCCATGCCTCCGGGCCACATCAAAATGCCCCCGCTGACAACGTGTGATCGTGTCCGCGGGGGATCGCCGGGCCGATGTCCGCCGCCGGGTGGCGGGCGGTCAGGGAGAGACGGTCAGTTTGTCTGTTTCGTCATGGTATTCGACGGCCACGGCTCGTAGCTTCGAGTCGTGGGACTTGGCGTGATGCCGGCAGAACAGCAGTTCGCCGCCACCGGGAAGCACGACCCGCACATACGCCTGCGCGCCGCACCGGTCACACCGGTCGAGGTTGGTCAGCGTCGGTCTGGTAGTGGTTCCAGTCACACCATCTTCAACAGTCTTCGTCGGGATTTGGTTCCGCCCAGCGGTGTGACGGTTCCCTCAGGCCTCTCGGAGCCGTCGGCGACGCAGGTCAGGGCCGGGGCACGGCGGGAGTCGTGATGATCATAGGTGTGGTGATCACGTACGGCGCGCGCCGAAGACGATGTCGTCCCAGGCCGGTACGGACTTGCGGTTCTTGCGGCCACCGGAGCCGCGTTCCCCGGCCCGGCCGGCGGTGCCCGTGCGCCCGTTCCGGGGCGTCGGCGACGTCCGTGCGGCGAGGTCGGCCTGCCCGGCGGTGTCGTCGACGGCATCGGCGTCACCAGCGCCGTCGGTGGGGCCGACGCCGTCGGTGGGGCCAACGGCGTCGGCGGCACCGACGGCGTCCGCGATACCGGCCGTGGCTGTCCTGGCCGTGCCTGCGAGCGCGGCGGTGCCTGCGAGCGCGGCGGTGTTGGCTGGTTCGGACGTGCCGGCGAGGTCGGCGAGGTCGGCGATATCGGTGCTGCCGGCGGCGACCGCTGCCGGCACGGGAACTGCCGTGGCCGGGGGATGTACGGCGGGCACGGAAGGCGCGGCGGGCACGGAAGGCGCGCCGGACACGGTGGGCACCGGATGCGGGTGGACGGCCGGGGCCTCGGTGCGAACCTCGGTGCGAGCCGCCGGGCGGGGCAGCCCGTGGGTCCGCCCCCTGGCCGCGGCCGGCTGGATCGGGGTGGGCTGGACCGGGGCCGGCTGGACCGGGG
>NZ_CEVIVC010000002.1:102215-103438 GCF_982290645.1 Protofrankia sp. CiP1_Cm_nod4 | reverse complement strand
CCGCCCGCGCCTCCCACATACGCGTCACACCAGCCACAGCGTCCATCCTCGATATCCATCGGAGGCCGGATCGGCATGTGACCGAGAACACCACCCGGGCAACGGTCACGTCACCTGGGAAACGGCCCGGTCAGAGCGGGAGGGTCGAGGAGGCGGGGATGTCCAGCGGGGACGGGGGCATGCCGGCCTCGACCTGGAGGGAGCCGAGCGCGGCGACCATCGCGCCGTTGTCGGTGCACAGCCCGGGCCGGGGCACCCGCAGCGTGATGCCGGCGGCCTCGCAGCGGGCCGCCGCCAGCGCCCGCAGCCGGCTGTTCGCTGCCACCCCGCCGCCGATCACCAGCGTGTCCACGCCGTGGGCCCGGCAGGCCGCGACCGACTTCGCCGTCAGCACGTCCACCACCGCCTCCTGGAAGGACGCGGCGACGTCGGCGACCGGCACCGGCTCGCCGGCCCGCCCCCGCGCCTCCACCCACCGGGCCACCGCCGTCTTCAGCCCGCTGAAGGAGAAGTCGAAGGTGCCGTCGGACGCCTTGGCGCGCGGGAACGGGATCGTCGGGCTGCCGTCGCGGGCCGCCCGGTCAATGGGCGGGCCGCCCGGGAACGGCATGCCCAGCAGCCGGGCGACCTTGTCGTACGCCTCACCGGCGGCGTCGTCGACGGTCGCCCCGAGCGAGCTCACCTCGCCGCGGGCGAGATCCGGGATGAGCAGCAGCGACGAGTGCCCGCCGGAGACCAGCAACGCGATCGACGGCCCGGGCAGCGGCCCGTGCTCAAGGGTGTCGACCGCCACGTGCGCGGCCAGATGATGGACGCCGTAGAGCGGGACGCCGAGCGCGAGCGCGTACGCCTTGGCCGCGGCCACCCCGACCAGCAGCGCGCCGGCGAGGCCGGGGCCGGCGGTGACCGCGACCGCGTCCACGTCGCGGTGGCGCAGCCCCGCCTGGGACAGCGCCCGGTCCACCGTGGGCGCCATCGCCTCGAGGTGCGCGCGGGCGGCGATCTCGGGGATGACCCCGCCGTAGCGGGCGTGCTCGTCGGCGGAGGAGGCGAGTGTGTCCGCGAGCAGCACCCCGCCGCGGACCAGGCCCACCCCGGTCTCGTCGCAGGAGGTCTCGATCCCCAGCACCAGCGGCGCGTCCCCCGCGCGGCGCCCGCTCATCTCGACACCGCCGTGGTCCCCGTTCCCTCTCCCGTTGTCGGCGCCCTTCCCGTTGTCGGCG
>NZ_CEVIVC010000002.1:60682-102047 GCF_982290645.1 Protofrankia sp. CiP1_Cm_nod4 | reverse complement strand
ACCGGCGCCGCTGTCGCCTCCGGCGCCGCCCTCACCTCGACACCGCCCGCTCGGCCGCGTCCAGCATCCTGCCGTAGTCACCGGTGTGTATCCGGTCGGCCGACATCACATAGGCGTCGGCTCCGGACGGCTGATAGTAGCCCCGGCGCACTCCGAGCTCGACGAACCCCAGCCGCCGGTACAGGGACTGGGCCACGGCATTGTCGGTGCGTACCTCCAGCTCGCAGCGGCGGGCGCCCCGGGCGCGGGCGTGGCGCAGCAGCGCGACCAGCAGCCGGGTGGCGACACCACCGCCACGGGCGTCCGCGGCGACCCCGAGAGTCTGTATGTAGGACTCGTCGTCATGGATGGCGAGCCCTCCGTAACCGATGACCCGGTCGTCGCGGACGGCGGCCAGATAGTGCCGCGCCGCGCCCTGGGCCAGCTCGGACCAGAACAGCTCGGGCGTCCACGCGTCCTCGGCGAAGATCTCCCGCTCCAGAGCGACGACGTCGCCAAGGTGCCACCAGCGCAGCGGCTCGAACTCGACATGGCCGGCCTGGCCGCGCCGGACGGCGTCCGCGGCGGAAGCGGCCCGCGCGGGAGGCAGCGTCTCCCCAGGAGGCACTGTGCCCGCGGAGGGCACTGCGTCCGCGGAAGGCACTGTCCCCGCTCCCCCGGCGGGAGCGGCGCCGTCCCCGGGAACGCTGTCTCCGTCCCCCGGGACGGAGACATCCCCGGGAACGCCAACTCCGTCATGGGGGCCGGCAACTCCGTCATGGGGGCCGGCAACGTCCTGCGGGCTTCTCGCGTCCGGACGGAGACCATCGGTGGCGGGAACGTCGTTCCCGGTCTGCTGGACGTTGTCCGCGCCGTCCGGCGGTACGGGGGAGTTCACGATCGTTCTCCGGGTGGGGCCCAGGCGAGGGCAGGCCGATGATCGGACAGCCAGCGCGTCAGGACCGCCGCATCCGCCCGATGATCATTCATGCTGTCCGGGCAGCGCGCACGGCCGCTCCTCACCCGGGCGCTCGGATGGCCCGCCCGGGCGCTCATACGGCGACCGTTTTCGGTGGGTGCGGCTCGGCCGCGTCCGGCCGGCGCAGGTACAGCGGGACCAGCGGTGCCGGTGGCCGGCGGGCGAGGACATCGGCGGCGGCCAGCCGGGCGAGAACGACCGGTGAGGGATAGCCGGGATCGGCCGTCCGTGGCGGCCCGCAGCCCTGGGGCGGATCCGCGGCGACGCGGACGCCCACCGATGACGTCTCGCCGGACAGGACGCGGCCGGCTGCCGTCCGCGCACCCAGGTCCGTACCGGCCCGCGTGCCCGCTGCCGGGGCCGTTGCGGGAGCCGGCGGCGGCTGAGGGCCGGCGAGACCGGTGAACACATCCGGGTACAGCACGGCTCCCGGGCCGACCAGCCGGCTGACGGACATCTCGCGCAGCGTGTCGACGACGGCCTGTGGCCGGTCCACGAAGGGCCCGGCGACGCGGGCGCCGTCCTCATAGACCGCCCAGTAGACCTCACGGCGTCGCGCGTCGGTCGCCACGGCCACCCGGCCCGCGAGGGCGGCGCCGACACCGTCGAGCGAACAGACGCCATAGGCGGGCCTGCCGAGAGCGTCCGCGAACGCGCCGGCGGTCACCACCCCCACCCGCAGGCTCGTGAACGGGCCGGGCCCGATGCCCACCACCACACCGTCGAGATCGGCGGGACGTACCGCCGCCTCGTCGAGAACCTCCCGGACCAGCGGTACGAGCAGTTCGGCATGCCGCCGCGGATCGACGACCCGGCGCGCCGCCCGGCCTGTCACGACGACGGCCTGCCCGCCCGCGGCCGCCCCCGCCGCGGGCCCGCTGGCCGCGGCCGCCCCTGTGGGCTGCCCCACTCCGGCCGGCACGACCGGCACAGCCGCCGCGGCCGACGTGCCGGGCGAGTACCCGTGAGCCACGTCGACGAGCGCGACGGAGCAGGCGGGTGTCGCCGTGTCAAGAGCGATGAGCAGCACGTCCGCCAGCCTAGCCGGTCACCAACCGCAAGATCGCCCCTTGATCCCTCACAGCCAGCCCGGCTCCGGCCGGTGCGGCCGGGCCGGCGAAGCCGGTGGAGTTGACGAAGCCGGTGGAGTTGGTGGAGCCGGCGGGCTCACGGTTGTCTGCGCTGATGATGGCAATGGCACCAACAACGACAGGCGCCGCGGCCAGTCCCCGCCGCTGCCGAGCAGACGGATCACGCGCCGCCCCCCGGCATCGGGCACCCCGCCCGTACCGGCGACGCCGATGGCTTCCGCCCGGCCGGCGGTATCCACGCTGCCACCGGCATCCGCACCGGTGGGGGCGTCGCTGACGGAGGCGTCCGCGCCGGCGGGAACACCCACGCTGGCGCCGATATCCGTGCTGATATAGGTGCCCGTGGCGGGAGCCGCCGGCGCCGCGTCCTCGGGACGGGCGATCTCCACCCGCAGATGTGTGCCGGCCAGCCCCTCCACCAGGCCCGAGCCCCATTCGACCACGGTCACGGACTGCTCGACATCGGCGTCGAGATCGATGTCCTCGACCTCGGCGAGCCCGCCCAGGCGGTAGGCGTCCACATGCACCAGGGGCACCCGGCCGCCCGGGTGTACCCGGGCGATCACGAAGGTCGGGGAGGTGACCGCCCCGGCAACGCCCAGGCCCACGGCAACGCCCTGGACAAAAACGGTCTTGCCGGCGCCGAGCGGCCCGGCCAGGATCACGAGGTCGCCCGCGCGCAGCACGGCGGCCAGCTGCCTGCCCGCCTCGCGGGTACTGTCGGCGTCCGCGGCCTCGACCACCAGACCGCCATCCTCGGCTCTGATCGCAACGCTGGCGCGAAGGGACTCACCAGTGCGCAGCCAAGGGGGCAGTGGTGTATCCGGGCCACTCACAACGTCCACCTCACGAGATCACGTTCATACCTGTCGCACGCACGCCGTCACGTGCAGGCCGTCACGTGCAGGCCGTCACGTGCAGGCCGTCACGTGCACGCCCGCGGGCCACAACTTCGTCCCCACGGATGCTGTGGGTGCCGCCCGCCGCCCGCGTCCTGCCGGTTTCGTTCGTTCCCATTACACACAGACATCAACATCAGGGCTGGTCAGGACCGCCTGGACGACGTCGCTGTCGTGCCCACGGGCGTCCGCCGCGGAGCGCTCATGCGTGGATGTCGTCTATGCCGTGCTCCCGAGGGGCGGGCACGACCGGGTTGTCCGGGGGTGGCCGATGGGCCCTCGCCCGCTGGACGAGGGTACGTAATGCCGCGTTGACCTCGTCCGGACGCTCCAGCGGGACGCTGTGGCCGGCGCCGGGTACGACCACCAGATCCGCCTCGGGGAGCGCCGCGGCGAGCGTGCGGCTGTGCTCCACCGGGGTCATCACGTCGGCGTCACCGACGAGGATCAGTGTCGGCGTCGCCACCAGCACCGCCGCGGCAAGCAGCTTGTCATAAGAGATCAGCGCGGGCAGGAAGGCCGCGACCACGTGCAGTGGCGTGGCGGCTATCGTCTTCTCCAGGAACGACACCACGGCCGGCTCCACCTCGTTCGAGCCGAAGCCGATCCGGCGGGTGATGACCCAGGCGAGGTCACCGCCATGGCGGCGTCCCCGTTCCAGCAGCGACGGAGCGTAGCGCATACCGATCGCGAGGCCGGGCAGGCAGGCCCGCAGTGCCAGCGTGGCCGTCGCGGGCAGACCGAAGGTGACCGTCGCCAGGCCGCCGGCGCTGGTCGACACGAGCGCGACCCCGACGATCCGGTCCTCGAACAGCTCCGGATGGGCGTCGGCCAACGCGAGGATCGTCATCCCGCCCATCGAGTGCCCGACGAGCAGCACCGGGCCGGTCGGCACCACCTCGCCGAGCACCCGGTACAGATCGTCACCAAGCTGCTCGATCGTGCACCCCGCGAGATCCGAGGGGCCCGAGGCACCATGCGCCCGCTGGTCGTAGAACACCAGCCGGCCGCAGCCGGCCAGGTCCCGGCGCTGGAACGTCCAGCAGTCGAGGCTGACGCAGAAGCCGTGGACGAACACGAGGGTGAGCGGCGCGTCGGCGTCACCGACGATCTCCACATGTAACGGCACCCCGTCGGAGGTGATCACCGTGGCCGGCCGCCCGCCGACCGGGTCGACCGGGTCGACCGGGTCCTTCTCGGCCGCGCCGGCCCGCTCGGCACGGATGCGTGCCAGCCGCCGTTCCGCCGCCGTACCTATGACGGCCGCCGTGACCAGGCCCGTGACCCCCGCCGCACGCACTGCCCGCGTCCGGGTGACGGCACGGCTCGCCCGGACGACACCGCCGCCGATGCCGAGGAACCGGCCGGCCATCATGGCCCGCGCGGCGCCGCCCGCACCGTCCGCTCCTACATCCTCTGTTGCCTGGGACGTGCTCATGACGGAAGCCGTCCTGACGCTGACGGGCCGGCGCCGGGAAGACCCGGACCGGACGAACCGGCGCCGAACGAACCAGCGCTGGACGAACCGGCGTCAGACTGACTGACAGCGGGCGGCGGGCTGCCGGTCACCCCGGGAGCGGGCCGGCCGGTGTCCGGCATGCCCGCGCCCCACCGACCGGTGTCCCGCGGCCCGCCGGAGGCGTTCAGGTGAATGCGGGGCACCCGGGCGCCAATCCTGGTGACGATCTCGTAGCTGATCGTGTCGAGAGCGTCCGCCCAGTCCTGCGCGGTGGGCTCGCCGTGCTCCCCGGGCCCGAACAGGATCACCTGGTCGCCGGCCTGGACCGGATCATCGCCGACGTCGACCACGAACTGGTCCATGCAGACGGTTCCGGCTATCCGCCGGCGCCGGCCCGCGAGCAGCACCTCGGCGGTGTTGCCGGCCGCCCGCGGGACGCCGTCGGCGTACCCGAGCGGCACCAGCCCAAGGGTCGACGCCGTGGCGGTGGTGTACCGGTGGGCATAGGACACGCCGCTGCCCGCCGGCACCCGTTTGGCCAGCGCGAGCCGGGCGGTCAACGTCATGGCCGGCCGCAGGCCCAGGGCCGCGGGCGGACCGACCTGCGGCCCCGGTGACAGCCCGTACACGGATATCCCCGGACGCACCATGTCGAAATGGGCGTCCGGGCTGACCAGGGTCGCCGCCGAATTGGCCAGATGACGCACCTGCGGACGCAGACCGGCCTTCTCGGCGATGGTGACCGCGTCGGTGAAACGCCCGATCTGGCCGCGGACGGTCGGATGGCCGGGCGAGTCGGCGAAGGCCAGATGGCTCCACACGCCGGTCACCTCGATCAGGTCCTCGGCGACCAGCGCCGCCGCCGCGTCGCACAGGGACGGCCAGTCCGCCTCGGTGGCGCCGCTCCGGCCCAGGCCGGTGTCGGCCTTGAGGTGGACGCGGGCTCGCCGGCCGGTGTGCCGGGCAGCCTCGGCGATCTCCGCCAGCATCCAGGGAGCCGACGCGGAGAGGTCGATGTCGGCGGCGAGCGCGTCAGCGAGCGGTTCCCCCGGGGCGGTGAGCCAGGCGAAGACCGGGACGCTGCAGCCGGCGGCGCGCAGCGCGAGCCCTTCTTCGATGACGGCGACCCCGAGCCAGCTCGCGCCCGCCTCCACGGCGGCACGCGCGCACGCGGACATCCCGTGCCCGTAGCCGTCGCTCTTCACCACCGCCATGGTCGCGGCGTTCCCGGCGCGGGCGACCAGGGCTGCCACCGACTCACGGACCGCGTCCAGGTCCACGATGGCACAGGCGCGCAAGCCTTCACTCTGCGTTGTCATCCGGAGCCTTCCTGACCTGTCCGGCCAGTTGTGCCGACCCGTGTCGGGATGTCGCGGCGCGCCGCACCTCGACGGTAACAAGATCTTCCGAGTCGCCGGTGCTCCGGCAGGAGACCCTGAGATCATCTCACCTCACCTCGTCGCGGCCGGTGGGCCGTGGCGTGTTGCGACGCTCGGGCCCGGCGGCTGGGCCCGGTGCCGGCCACCGGGCTCGTCGTCGGTAGCCCCGGCCGGGTGGCCGGAATGCCAGCGCCGGGATGTCGATGACAGCACAGCCGACGGCACCGTGCCGAGGCCACCGGCCGGGGCTGTGGACAACTGCCGGCTCGCTGCTGGTTATCCACAGATACGCCGCGAGGCTGGCGCGCCAGGGACGCGGAGCGCACCGTCGAGGCACGCCCTGGGCGGCTCGCCCAGGCGGCAACGGACAGCACGAGCGCTTTTCCACACCCGGGATCCCCGCCGGCCACCGGCTGCCCTCCGGCGCTCCGGCTGCCGGTCCGATACGCCACAGGAACCGGGCCACGAAGTCGCGGCAACCGGAATTCACTGATCACCAACAGGAGGGATCATGCGACGGACAGGACGGCGGGCAGGAGAAGCCACGGCCGTCGACGCCGACGGCCGGCCGTCACCGCGTCCGGCGCTGCCGCAGCAGCGCGGGCAGGTCGGACGCCGCCAGCGGATGGCCCGCGCGCGCGGCCGCTCGGCCGTGCAGGTGGGCGCCCACGCTGCCAGCGTCCAGCGCGTCGCTGCCGCCGGCGAGCAACGAGCCGCACAGGCCGGTCAGGACGTCCCCGCTGCCGGCCGTGGCAAGCCATGGCGTGCCCGTGGTGTTCACCCGCGCCCGCCCGTCCCGGTCGACGACCAGGGTGCGGCTGCCCTTCAGCAGGACGGTCACGCCGAGTTCGGCGGCGCAGCGGCGCACCACCGCGAGCCGGTCCGCGGCCAGTTCGCCCACGGTCGTCTCCGCGTCCCAGCCGAGTGCCGCCGCGAGCCGGACGAACTCGCCTTCGTGCGGTGTGAGCAGGGCCGGCGCGGCGCGCTTCCGCAGCGCGCGGGCGCTGCGGGCATCCTGGGCCAACACGCCCAGAGCGCCGGCGTCGAGCAGCACGGGAACGTCGGTGGCCAGCAGGGCGGCCACTATCCGGGCGGTGTGTCCGTCCGCGGGCAGCCCCGGGCCGACGGCCCATGCCTGTACCCGTCCGGCCGCGAGGACGGCGTCGGCGTCACCGGGGCCGATCTCGGTGACCACCGCTTCGGGATGCGCCCGGCGCACGTGGTCGGCGGCCACCCTGGTGCTCACCACCCGCAGGTAGCCCGCGGCCGCGCGCAGCGCCCCGCCGGTGGCGAGCACGGCCGCGCCCGGGTAGCTGTCGCTGCCCGCGACCAGGCCGAGCACCCCGCGGGTGTACTTGGAGTCCGTCGGCACGGGGACGGGCCGGAGGCGGTCCGCGTCGGCGTCGTCCAGCGCGACAAGGTCCGCGGCCGGGAGAGTGAGGCCGATGTCGACCAGCTCCACCTCGCCCGCGTGCTCCGCCCCGGCCCCGACCAGCAGGCCAGGCTTGTAGGTGCCGAAGGTCACCGTGCTGCTCGCGCGGACCGCCGGGCCGACCACCGCCCCGGTGTCGCTGTCCACCCCGCTCGGGACGTCCACGGCGACGGTCCGTTCCCGGGGGGCGCGTACCGCCAGCCGGGCGTGCCCGGGCCGCAGGCCGCCTCTGCCACCGATGCCGAGCAGGCCGTCGAGGACGAGGTCGGCCGCTGCGAGCAGCCGCGCGGCCGTGTCGTCACCGGCCGGCGTCCCAGGTCCTGGTGGCTGCTCGTCAGCCGCTTCTGGCCCGGGCAGCGTGTGCAGGCGGCCGCCCGCGGCGAGCAGCGCCGCCGTCCCGGCGGAATGTGTCCGGCCCGGGGCGAGCGCGTCCACCCGGGCGCCCCGGGCGGCCAGCCGCGCGCCCGTCCACAGCGCGTCGCCGCCGTTGTCGCCGCCACCGGCCAGCACGACGACCCGGGCGCCGTACACCCGCCCGAGCCGGCGGGCCGCGTGGGACAGCAGCCCGTGCACGGCCCGCTGCATCAGCAGGCCCGGAGGCAGGCTGGCGAGCAGCCGCGCCTCGGCCTGACGGACCTGAGCGACCGTGTGCGCAGACCTCATGCCGCCATGCTCCCGTCTTCCCCAGCGGGCCGTCCCGCCCATCCCGTCGATACCTGCTGGTACCCATGGAGGCGATGCCTTCGGCAGACGGCCGGTGGCCACGTCACGGCGCCCGCGGCCGGCCTTCCGCGACGGCGGGCGCCACAGCCGCGCGCCCGAGCCTCCCACGCACGATCACGACGGCGGTTCGTGCCACGGCCGGTCACCGGCCGCGGCCGTGGCGCGGGCGCACGGCCGTCGCGAGACCACGTCGGCCGTCAGCCGCGGCCGCGGGCGCGGGCCAGGACGCGCACCATGGCCGTGAGCTGTGGCAGACCGCCAGGGCCCCGCACCCGTAGACGGTATGTCTCGTAGAATTACCCGATGATCGTCAACCAGTCGGGGCCAAACGGACATGACGACATCGCCATCACACCGTTGCACGCAGTCTTCGACGAGGACGAGTGCGCACGCCTCGCGGGCCTGGGCGAGTTCACCCGTGGCGTCGCTCTCGCGCTGCAGGGACGGGTCGGCGACCTGAGAATCCGCCCGAGCAGCGCGTCCGGCACCGTGGACGGCGACCAGCTCACCCACACCCAGCTCTCGGTGATCGACGGAACACCGGGCTCGACCTGCACCTGTCCGACCGGCGCCGTCGAACAGTTCTGCGCGCACGCCGTCGCGCTGGCGCTGGTGGCCACGGGTGCCATCGACCCCAACGAGGACAGCGACGACGTCGACCACACCGACGACGGCTTCTACGACGCCGACGGCCAGCCCATCGACCT
The DNA here is from genome assembly GCF_982290645.1 of Protofrankia sp. CiP1_Cm_nod4. Lineage (NCBI taxonomy): Bacteria > Bacillati > Actinomycetota > Actinomycetes > Frankiales > Frankiaceae > Protofrankia > Protofrankia sp. CiP1_Cm_nod4. The sequence goes on along the minus strand of NZ_CEVIVC010000002.1, from coordinate 93,399 downwards.
GCGTGACTTCCTCGAGAGCCTGGACGGGCCGGCACTGGTCGACCTGGTGGTCGACCTCGCCGCCGTCAACGACATTCTGGCCATGGACCTACGCGAGGCCGCGGCGCGCTGGCGGCGTCCGCACCCGACCGGATGAGCCCGAGGGCCGGCCCGGCCCGAACCAGGCCCACCGGCCACGGGCTGTGGCGGGTTCATCGACATCCGCCGACAGCGACCTCCTACCCGGCAGGCCCAGCAGACGACCGGACAGATGACCAGAAGGGATGCTTTCTCCCGGCAGCCCATCGCCTTCGGTGGCAGCCTGTCGCCGCGGACGCGGGGTCACGGCGCCCGCGGCGACGGTCGGCAGTCCCGCCGGACACGGGACCTGGACCGCCAGGGTGGGGCGTGCGCGAACGGCCGGACGATCCAGCCGTATGACCCTGATGATCATCGGCTGGCCGGGCCACCCGCGGACACGCCCGCGGCACGGACGGCGGCAGCGGCCGTTGGCCTGCCATGGGCCGGACGCCCGCGGCTGACCACAGCCAGCGAAGCAAGCGGCGGCGCGATCACGTCCTTCCCGCGCCCGCTGAGCCCGCCGGATCCGCTCCACCGGCAGGGCGAGCCCGGGAACCGGCCCGGCCGCCCCGGGAATCCGCGGGAGCTGGGCCGCCCGGGCCGCTCGCGGGAGCCGGCGCATCTGGTTCTGTTCCCCTTACGGCCCTCGGGCGGCGCTCCTCATGCCCGGGGAGCCGGCCAGTCCGTCCGTGAGCCTGGAGAAAGTTTCTTAGCCGACACTGTTTCAGGTCAACAGAAGAACATCAATCGACGCGATTTGTCGCCGAACTCACTCTGAAAACCAAATATCCGACAACTTGTCGTGCGGCTCTCGGCGATCCCTTGATGAATCCTCAACAGGACCTCAGCAGGCCAGCGGAACGGATCAGCGGCGAGGCCCGGCGAAGATATGCCCTCGAGCACCTGGATGCGCCGGGCCAGCATATCCGCCGCCCCGGCGCCGCATCTCCCACCATCCGGAGCCTCACCACCCGGAGCCTCTCGTGGCCCGGCCGGCATGGGCTTCGAGAGGCTCCGGATACGGCGGCTATTCGACGGTGACGGACTTGGCGAGGTTGCGCGGCTGGTCGACGTCGAGGCCGCGGGCAAGGGCCAGCTCGCAGGCGAAGACCTGCAACGGCAGCGTCGTCACCAGCGGGGCGAACAGGGTCGGCGTCGCCGGCACCCGGATCAGGTGCTCGGCATAGGGCTCCACGACGGTGTCACCCTCCTCGGCGATGACGATGGTCCGGGCACCGCGGGCCCGGACCTCCTGGATGTTGGAAACAATCTTGCTGTGCAGGTGCGAACGCCCCCGCGGGGACGGCGCCACGATGACAACCGGCAGCCCCTGCTCGACGAGCGCGATCGGGCCGTGCTTGAGCTCCCCGGCGGGGAAGCCCTCCGCGTGCATGTAGGCGAGCTCCTTGAGCTTGAGAGCGCCCTCGAGAGCGACCGGGTAGCCGACATGCCGGCCGAGGAAGAGCACGGCCCTGGCGTCGGCGAGGGTGCGCGCGAGCGCCCGCATCGGTTCGATCGTGGCCAGGGTCTCGCCCACCAGGGCCGGCATGGCCTGCAGCTTCTCGACGTACCGGGCGACCTCGTCGCCGTAGAGCACCCCCCGGACCTGCGCCAGGTACAGCCCGACCAGCAGGCACGCGGCCACCTGGCCGAGGAAGGTCTTCGTCGAGGCCACCCCGACCTCGGGGCCGCAGCGGGTGTACAGGACGGCGTCGGACTCCCGCGGGATCGTCGACCCGTTCGTGTTGCAGATCGCCAGCACCCGGGCCTTCTGCTCCCGCGCGTGCTTGACCGCCATCAGGGTGTCCAGCGTCTCACCGCTCTGGCTGATGGCGATGACCAGCGTGGAACGGTCCAGGACCGGGTCGCGGTAACGGAACTCCGAGGCCATCTCCACCTCGCAGGGCAGCCGCGTCCAGTGCTCGATGGCGTACTTGGCGATGAGCCCGGCGTGGTAGGCCGTGCCACAGGCGACGATGAACACCTTGTTCACATCACGGAAGTCCTGGGCGGACAGGCGCTCCTCGTCGAGGACGATCTCGGCGTCGCCGGACAGACGGCCGCGCAGGGTGTCGGCGAGGGCGGCCGGCTGCTCGCTGATCTCCTTGAGCATGAAGTAGGGGTGGCCGCCCTTCTCCGCGGCGCTGGCGTCCCAGCCGACGTGGTACGGGCGTCCCTCGACCTGGTTGCCGGCGAAGTCGGTGATGGTCACGCCGTCGCGGCGGGCCTCGACGATCTGGTCCTGGCCGATCTCCACGGCGCTGCGGGTGTGCGCGATGAAAGCCGCGACGTCACTGGCCAGGAAGGCCTCGCCGGCACCGACACCGACTACGAGCGGGCTGTTACGCCGCGCCCCGACCACCACGTCGGGATGGTCCCGGTGCACCACGACCAGCGTGAAGGCGCCTTCCAGGCGGCGGCACACCCGGCGGAATGCCTCGGTCAGCCGGCTCGCCCCGGCCGCTGCGGCCTCCTCGCCGGGCCCGGCGGCCCCAGCCCCCCCGGCCGCTGCCGCGGGCCCGTCCGAGGCGTTCACCGTGGCGAGCTCGTCCTCCAGCAGGTGCGCGACGACCTCGGTGTCGGTCTCGCTGACGAGCTCGTGTCCGTCGCGCTCCAGGCCGGCCCGCAGGCTCGCGAAATTCTCGATGATCCCATTGTGGATCACGGCGATGGCACCGGTGCAGTCGGTGTGCGGATGCGCGTTGCCGTCCGTCGGCCCGCCGTGCGTCGCCCAGCGGGTATGGCCGATACCGACGGTTCCCTGTGGACTGGTCTCCGATTCGGCGAGCGCCTTTTCCAGGTTGGCCAGTTTGCCCGCTCTGCGCAGAGTACGCAGCCCGCCGTCGACGACCACGGCCACGCCCGCCGAGTCGTAGCCCCGGTATTCCAGCCGGCGAAGCCCGGCCAGAGCCACCTCGAGCGCGGGCTGTCCCCCGATGTACCCGATGATCCCACACATGCGGTCAGCGTACGCAATCAGCGGCCCGCGCCCACCGGGGAGGACTCATTACACGCCTTTGCGTCTACTGGTGGTGATAGCGGTGTTCGCTGCCGGTAATAACGCTTCGGACGCAGGCAGGGCCCGCGGGCACCACGCCGGGCATCCCGGCAGGCGCCTCGCGGGGTGTCTCAGCCCAGGGCGCCGCGGACGACCGCCGCCAGGCGGGTGGCGACCCTCCGGGCCTGCTCCCCGGTCGGCGCCTCCACCATGACCCGGACCAGCGGCTCCGTGCCGGACGGGCGCAGCAGGACCCGGCCGTCGTCCCCGAGTTCGGCCTCGGCCGCGGCGACCGCGGCGGCGAGCTCCGGTGACGTGGACACCTTCGACCGGTCCACACCCGGGACGTTGACGAGCACCTGCGGCAGCCTTGTCATGACCTTGGCGAGCTCCGCGAGCGGACGTTGTGTCTCGGCCATCCGGCCGAGCACCTGCAGGGCGGTCAGCAGCCCGTCCCCGGTCGTCGCGTGCTGGAGGAAGACGACGTGCCCGCTCTGTTCCCCACCTAGGGCGAGCCCCCGTTCACGCATGGCCTCCAGGACGTAGCGGTCGCCGACCGGGGTCGCGACCACGTGGATCCCGGCGTCCCGCATCGCGTGGTGGAAGCCCAGGTTCGACATCACCGTCACCACGACCGTGTCGTCGGTGAGCTTGCCGTGCTCGCGCAGCCCCAGCGCGGACAGGGCGAGGATCTGGTCGCCGTCGACCATCTCGCCGTTGGCGTCCACGGCCAGGCAGCGGTCGGCGTCGCCGTCGTGCGCGATACCGACGTCGGCGCCGTGCTCGAGCACCGCCGCCTGGAGCGCCTGCAGATGGGTGGCGCCGCAGCCGTCGTTGATCCGGGTGCCGTCACCGTCCGCGTGCAGGGCGATCACGTCGGCCCCGGCGTCCCGCAGCACGCGCGGCGCCAGCGTGTACGCGGCCCCCTGCGCGCAGTCGACCACGACCCGCAGGCCGGTCAGCGCGACGGGAACGGCCGCCAGCAGGAACCGCGCGTACCGTTCGACAAGGTCCTGATCGTCACGGATCCGGCCGATGGCCGCACCGGTGGGACGGTTGGGCACCGGCGCGGCGAGGCGTTCGGCGATCTCGTCCTCGATCTCGTCCGGCAGCTTCTGCCCGCCCGCGGCGAACAGTTTGATGCCGTTGTCCGGCATCGGGTTGTGGCTCGCCGAGAGCATCACGCCGAGGTCCGCCCCCGAGCTGGCGACCGCGTGCGCCACCGTGGGCGTGGGGACCACCCCGATGCGCAGCACGTCCGCACCGGCCGACGCGAGCCCCGCGACGACCGCCGCCTCCAGGAACTCCCCCGAGGGACGGGTGTCCCGCCCGACCACCACGGCCGGGCGCCCGGAGCCGGCTGGACGGTGCTCGGTGAGCACCCTCACGGCCGCTGCCGACAGCCCCAGCGCCAGTTCGGCCGTAAGATCGACGTTGGCGACTCCGCGAACGCCGTCGGTACCGAAAAGCCTCACCATAGTGGTCACCGCCGTCAGTTCATCCCGTGTCGGACGCCGCCCGCGGACCGCGGTCCCGCCGGATTCCCCGGGACCTGCCGAGGGCGTGAGAAAGACCATGGCCGCGCGCTCTTGCGGGCCACCGGCATCGTGACGGCCCGTGGGCACGCGAGGAAAAGCACGAACGCGCTCTTCGTACACGCTCCTTCGCCTGGCGGATGCCCTGGGACTCCCGGATGCGCGCGAAAAGACTCGATCACGCGTTCGCCATCCTGGAGAGACGCTCCGGAGTACGCGACCACGTGATGAGAAGCATAGCCGCGCACTCCGCAGCCCGGGCGGATGCCACGCGGGCTACGGAGCGCGCAAACAATATTCCGAACGAACAGGACGAAGGCGGGTGGCGGTCCGTCCCGGAACGTCAGCGCTTGCTGTACTGAGGTGCCTTCCGGGCCTTCTTCAGGCCGTACTTCTTCCGTTCCTTGACCCGGGCATCCCTGGTCAGGAAACCGGCCTTCTTCAGCACCGGGCGGGATTCCTCCTCAGCGGTGATCAGCGCCCGGGCGAGCGCGAGCCGCAGTGCGCCGGCCTGGCCGGAGACCCCACCGCCGTGCAGCCGGGCGACCACGTCGTAGGACTCGGCCCGGTCCACCGCCTTGAGCGGCTCGTTGACCAGCTGCTGGTGCACCTTGTTGGGGAAGTAGTCCTCCAGGGAGCGCCCGTTGAGAATCCACTTGCCGCTGCCCGGCAGCAGGCGTACCCGGACAACAGCCTCCTTGCGCCGGCCGGTGGCGCGGGGATTGCCCTGGGCGTCGGTCACGACAGCCACGTCGTCTGTCCTTCCTGGTCAGATGGTCCGCGGCTTACTGCGCGACCTGGGTGATTGCAAACGGCTGGGGCTGCTGGGCCTGGTGCGGATGCGTCGGCCCGGCGTAGACCTTCAGCTTGGTGCCCTGCGCCCGGCCCAGCTTGCTCTTCGGCAGCATGCCCTTGATGGCTTTCTCGATGATGAGCTGCGGCCGGGTGTCCAGCAGCGACCCGTAGGAGACGCTGCGCAGACCGCCGGGATAGCCGGAGTGGCGGTGGTATTTGGCCTGCTCGCGCTTGTTGCCGCTGAGGGCCACCTTGCCGGCGTTCACGATGATGACGAAGTCGCCGGTGTCGATGTGCGGAGCGAACGTCGGCTTGTGCTTGCCACGCAACAGCTGGGCGGCCTGGCTGGCCAGCCTGCCGAGCACCACGTCCGTGGCATCGATGACATGCCAGGCACGCTGGACGTCTGTGGGCTTGGGCTGGTACGTGCGCACAGGTCTGCCTTTTCTTGTCAGCGGATGCGTATCGTGCCTGCGAACCGCTCAGATGAGTGGCTCAGAAGCCGCCGGCTGCGCCAGGACGCGCGGCCAACACAGGCCTCGCCACCTGACAGGAGCGGCAGTCCTTGAGGCTACCAGGCGATCGGCACGACCGGCCGGGGACCCCCATGCACCGATCCATGCACTGATCATCCATACACTGATCATTCATGTAATGATCATCCAACACTACAAAGATCTGTCGGACATCGTAGTCTACGGGGGATGGACGAGAAGCCAGAGCAGCCGCCAGGCGCCTCGGGGGACGCCGTAGAGGCTGTGGATGCAGCCGAGGATCCCGCCGAGACAGCGGATCCCGCGGATCCCGCGGATCCGTGGGTCCCGGCAGCAGACGACCCGCTGTTCGGCCCCCTGAACACGCTGCCGGCCTCCATCCGCAGACCCGTGTGGACGTCCGACGCCGGGATCTTCGACCGGGCGGCCACGGTCCAGCCGCTGGACAGCGCGCTCGTGCCAGCCGCCACCCCGCCCACGGCCCGCGAGACCGGCTCCGTGCCACGGGAGAACCAGCCCGCGGACGAACAGCCAGCGGACAGCCAGCCGGCGGACAGCGCACCGCCGACCATCCCCGGCGGCTCACCGGAGCCGCCGGCCGGCACCCCGCCGGAGACGCCGAGCACCGGCACAACGCTGGAGACACCGAGCACCAGCGAGGCGCCGGAGACGCCAGACGACGGCGGGGTGACGCCAAGCAGGGATACGGTGCCGGTCGGCAGAAAGAACGGCGCCTCCGGCAAGCCGGCACCCGCCACGGCCCAACCGCCGGCCGGGGAGCCGAAACCGTCCGAAATCTCGGCGGCACCGCAGGCCTCGGCGGCACCGGAAACCCCGACGGCACCGAAGACCTCGGCGACGGCCTCGGCATCGTCAGGGTCCTCAGCGCCCTCGCCCCCCTCGAAGATCGCGGCGCTACCGACGGTCCCGAACTCCTTGAAAGCCCCGGCGTCGCCGGGGAACCCGGTGCCCTCGCCGGAAACCTCGACGGCGCCAGTGGCCCAGGCGTCGCCCGAGAGCCCCGCGGGCATGCCCTCCGTCGGCGGGGACGCACACCGCCAGCGCAACCAGACCGTCCCGTCTGTCCCGCGGGCAGCCGCGCCCGGCGTCGACGGCACCGGCCGCGGCCCCTCCGGCGGCACCGCTCCCAGCGGACGGCTCCTGTCCGCGGGCCGCCTCACCAGACCGGCTGTGATCATCGGTGTCGTCGTGCTCGTGGCCGTCGCGGCCATCGCCGTCCTGGCAGGCCGTGACCAGGACGACGCCAAGGGCCCGTCAGCCACGCCCGCCACCGTGTCGGCGGCCAGCCCCACCTTCGTCAACAGCGCCCGGACGGACTCCGACCCGGTCACGGCCGCCGAGTTCTTCGGCGCTCCCCGGGCCACCCTCAACCTGCACACCTACACCCGGCTGGCGCAGAAGCTGGACACGGGCTGCCCGGGCCTGACCGGCGAACTCGTCAACACGCTCCCGGGTGACCGGTGCCGGCAGCTCGTCCGGGCGGTCTACCTGTCCGAGCCGGACACCTCCGGACGCCGGGTGCTCGCGGCCACTTCGGTACTCGTCCTGGACGAGGCGAGCACAGCCGCGAGCGCGGCCAAGGCCGTCACCGAGGGCCGGGGCGGCGTACCAGCCCTGCCGGTGCCGGCCGAGTCGCTTCCCGGCGCGGCGGTGACGAACCCGACCGCTGACAACTCCTGGCGGACCGCCCCCGTGAGCGGGCACTACCTGATCGTGATCCAGCTGGCCTACACGGACGGGGCCGAGGGCGCCCCCACCGACCCGGCGCTGACCACGGCGCGCCGCGACCTCGCCCTGTTGGCCAGCCAGCCGATCTCGCAGCGGGTCCTCGTCGGCCACGGGCCACGCTGACCCCGCCTTCCCGCCCCGGGCCGCTACCCCGCCAGGCGCCGCCGGCCGGGAGGGACGGCCGTGCGGACAGGCAGCGCCGCACGGACAGGCAGCGCCGTGCGGACAGGCAGCGCCGTGCGGACAGGCTGTATGGACGGCCGCGCGGGCAGGCCTGTGCGGGCCAGGGTCATCCGGACGAGCTCGTCGGCACCCGCACCGCCCGGGTCACCGCCGCCCGGGCCGCCAGCTCTGCGTCGGGCGGGTAGCGGACCTCGACGAGGGTCAGGCCGTGGGGCGGGGCCACCGTCACCGCCGGGTCACGGGCACCGCGAGCGAGGACGTCCGCCGGCCAGTGGCGGGGGCGCCGCCCCTCCCCCACCGCCAGCAGCGCACCGGCCAGGGCCCGCACCATGGAGTGGCAGAAGGCGTCCGCCTCCACGTCCGCGACGACCACACCGTCATGGCCGTCGGGCACCCGTGCCACGTCCAGGCGCAGCAGTGTGCGCACCGTGGTCGCGCCCTCCCTGCGCCGGCAGAAGGCGGCGAAGTCGCGCTCCCCCACCAGGGCCAGGGCCGCGTCGGCCATCCGCTCGGCATCCAGGGGACGCGGCCAGGCCAGCGTGTCGTGCCGGCGCAGCGGATCGACCCCGTACGGTGCGTCAGCGATCCGGTAGACGTAGCGGCGGGACAGCGCGGAGAAGCGGGCGTCGAAACCCGGCGGTGCCGGTGCCAGGGCCGTGATCCGCACAGCACGGTCGAGCACGCCGTTGAGCCTGCGCGCAAGCCCACCGAGCGGGACGTCGTCGGGGATGTCCACGTGGGCCACCTGGCCGCGGGCGTGGACGCCGGCATCGGTACGCCCGGCCACGGTGAGCCGGACCGCCGGCAGCCGCGCCACCCGCATCAGCGCGTCCTCGACGTCACCCTGCACGGTGCGCTGCCCGGGCTGACGTGCCCACCCCGCGAACGGGGTGCCGTCATAGGCGAGGCCGAGACGGAGCCGGAGCAGGCCGTCGACAGCGCTCACCGCTTCCTGACGATTCGGGTCACACAGTTGTCGATCATACTTCGGGTCATATCGTCCCGCAGGACACAAAGAAGATGGTGTAAGCACATCGGATATCACCGGAATCACGGCGGCACGCGAAACATGAGGTCCACCATCCTCCGCCAGATGGTGGACCGGTGCGATGCGGGTCCCGTCGAGGCGGCCGGAGCCCCTCCCCGAAGCAATCCCAGGACAACCATTGCGCAACCATGGGCCACCCGGCGCAACGCGGCGGACGTTGGGACGTACGAGCCGACGGGAGGAGCGTACGAACCGTCGGGAAGATCGCGGGAAGACCCTGTCAGCCTGTTGGCCTGTCGCCGGTAGGCCTACCGGCCTGTCGGCCGGATCAGGCTCCCCCTGGAGCGGGGCTGCGCACGGGCTCTGACCGCGGACGGGGCCCATGCTGTCTGACCGATGCCAGCAGGCCAGTAGCTGACAACGACCAAGCCGGACGAGCGGCCCGGGGACGGACCCCCGATGCTCGTCCGGCTTCAGCTGGTTCCGGCCTGTCGGCCAGGCTCAGCCAGCCCGGTCGGTCCCGGAAAGCCGGCCCGGTCGACCCCTGAAAGCTCAGTCGGCCCTGGGGCTCTTCGGCGTGTCGTCGGCGTTCTCCTCCACCGGCTCCTCCACCGGCAGCGCCGGTGCCGACTCGGTGCCGGCATCGGTGTCAGCGGGCGTGGCGACGGCCTCGACAACGGGAGCGTCGGCCTCGGCGGCCGCCTCGGCTTCGGCGGCAACCGCTGCCGCGGTGGGCGACTCCTTCGCCAGGTCGGCCGCGGCCTCGGCCGTCGCGCCGGTGGGGCGGCGACGGGGGGCGAAGCGGGTGCCCCGGGCCTGCTCGGCCTCCCGGACCGCCTGCTGGGCGAACGTCAGCGCCTCGACCAGCTCGATGCGGGCCAACGGGGCGTTGTCTCCCCTGCGGGGCCCGAGCTTGACGATGCGGGTGTAGCCACCGTTGCGGTCCGCGTAGCGTGGGCCGATCTCGGTGAACAGGACGTGCACCACCGACTTGTCGCGGACGAACCTGAGCACCCGCCGACGGGCGTGCAGATCGCCGCGCTTGGCGAAGGTGACCAGCCGCTCGGCGTACGGACGCAGCCGCTTCGCCTTGGTCTCGGTCGTGGTGATGCCGCCGTGCTCGAACAACGCGGTGGCGAGGTTGGCCAGCAACAGCCGCTCGTGCGCGGGGCTGCCACCGAGCCGGGGGCCCTTGGTAGGCGTGGGCATGACAGGTGCTCCTCGATCCTTCTATCCCGCCGGATGGCTTCGCCGGAATCCCTAGGAAGACCCCGAGCTCGTGGGCGGGCCACCGCCTGGGGGCCACGCAACCGCCGTCGACGATCACGCAAAAACCAAGATCAGTAGACGCGGAGCATCGGGCGGCGCGGCAATGATACCGCGCCGCCTTCAGCCCGAGCGCCGCTGCTTCTTCGGTGCTGCCTGCTGGGTGCCGCTGTTCCCTGGTGCCTGTTCATCAGTACCGCTCCGGCTGGTACCGCTCCGGCTGGTACCGCTCGGTCAGTACTGCTCGGTTTCGACGAACTCCGAGCCGTCGTCGGCAGAGTCGCTGAACGGCGCCGACGAGTAGGTGTCGGTGCCGTAGGTGTCCACCGCGTGCCGCGGGTCGAACCCGGGCGGGGAGTCCTTGAGCTGGAGAGCCATCGCGGCGAGCTTCGTCTTGACCTCGTCGATCGACTTCTGCCCGAAGTTGCGGATGTCGAGCAGATCCGCCTCGCTGCGGGACACCAGCTCACCGATGGTGTGGATGCCCTCGCGCTTGAGGCAGTTGTAGGAGCGGACGGTGAGGTCCATCTCCTCGATCGGCAGCGCCAGGTCCGCGGCGAGCGCGGCGTCCGCGGCGGACGGGCCGATGTCGACGCCCTCCGCCTCGGCGTTCAGCTCCTGCGCGAGGCCGAAGAGGCCGACGAGCGTCTTGCCGGCGCTGGCCATCGCGTCCCGCGGCGAGATCGACTGCTTCGTCTCGACGTCCACGATGAGCCGGTCGAAGTCGGTGCGCTGCTCGACACGGGTCGCCTCGACCTTGTAGGTGACCTTGAGCACCGGGGAGTAGATGGAGTCCACCGGGATCCGGCCAATCTCCTGCCCCGGCTGCTTGTTCTGGGCGGCGCTGACGTAGCCGCGACCGCGCTCGACGGTCAGCTCGATCTCGAGCTTGCCCTTGTCGTTGAGGGTGGCCAGCAGCAGGTCGAGGCTGTGGACCTCGACGCCGGCCGGCGGGGCGATGTCCGCCGCGGTCACCGCTCCCGGGCCCTGCTTGCGCAGGTACATCACGGTCGGCTCGTCGTTCTCCGAGCTGACGACCAGCTCCTTCAGGTTCAGGATCAGGTCGGTGACGTCCTCCTTCACGCCGGGAACGGTGGAGAACTCGTGCAGCACCCCGTCGATACGGATGCTGGTCACCGCCGCGCCGGGGATGGAGGACAGCAGGGTCCGGCGCAGCGAGTTGCCGAGGGTGTAGCCGAAACCCGGCTCCAGCGGCTCGATGACGAACCGCGAGCGGAACTCCGAGATCGGCTCCTCGATCAGCGTCGGACGCTGGGCGATAAGCATGGTGTACGTCCTTCCGAACACGACGACCGCTATATGACGCCGTGACTACGGCTCCAGTCGGAGCCCGTGGGCGGGACCTCTGTCCGTCCCGTCCACGTCGTACCCGTTCCAGTGTGGACCATCCGGAACGGGATGTCCGCACCGGGCCCGGCGGTGGGCCCGGTGCGGTGCGGCCTGCCCGAGGCATGGCCTGCCCCGGTATGGCCTACTTGGAGTAGAGCTCGACGATGAGCTGCTCCTGCACCTGGGTGTCGATCACCTGCCGGGCCGGCAGCGAGTGCACCAGCACCCGCAGCTGGCTGGGAATGACCTCCAGCCAGGGCGGCGGGGTGCGCTGGCCCGCGGTCTCCCGGGCGATGATGAACGGGGTCAGCTCGCGCGCCTTGGGCGCGATCTCGACGATGTCGTTCTCGCTGACCCGGTAGCTGGGGATGTCGACCTTGCCACCGTTGACCACGACATGGCCGTGGCGGACGGCCTGGCGCGCGGCGTCCCGGGAGGGAGCGAAGCCGGCGCGGTACACGACGTTGTCCAGCCGCGACTCGAGGATCTTCAGCAGCTCGTCACCGGTCTTGCCGGTGCGCCGGTTGGCCTCGTCGTAGTAGCCGCGGAACTGCTTCTCCAGGACGCCGTAGATGCGCGCGCACTTCTGCTTCTCACGCTTCTGCAGCAGGTACTCGGAGTCCTTGGTACGGCCGCGGCCGTGCTCACCCGGGGGGTAGGGGCGGATCTCGATCGGGCACTTGGGCGATTCGCACTTGCTGCCCTTGAGGAACAGTTTCGTCTTCTCACGGCGGCAGCGCTTGCAGTCCGCGCCGGTGTAGCGGGCCATGCTTGTCCTTCTCTCCTTTTTCGGCCAGGGGTGGCGCGAGGATGTGCTTCTTCGCGCCACCGGAGGCCTTCGAGGCCCTGGTGCTGCTGGCGCGAACCCGACCGGAGGTGGCGCGGTCATGCTCCGTGTCGCGCCACCGACAGCCGCGGTACTGCTCTGTTGTCAGATCCTGTCTGTCACCGGATCCCGCTGGTCAGACCCGGCGCCGCTTGGGCGGCCGGCAGCCGTTGTGCGGGGTCGGGGTGACGTCCTGGATCGCGCCGACCTCGAGACCGGCCGCCTGCAGGGAGCGGATCGCGGTCTCCCGTCCCGAGCCGGGGCCCTTGACGAAGACGTCCACCTTGCGCATTCCGTGTTCCTGCGCCTTGCGGGCGGCGTTCTCCGCGGCCATCTGGGCGGCGAAGGGGGTCGACTTGCGCGATCCCTTGAATCCGACGTGGCCGGCGCTCGCCCAGGAGATCACGTTCCCGCTGGGGTCGGTGATCGACACGATCGTGTTGTTGAAGGTGCTCTTGATGTGGGCGTGGCCGTGCGCGACGTTCTTCTTCTCCTTGCGCCGGACCTTCTTGATGCCGGCGGCACGCGTCTTTGGCGGCATATGCTTTCGTGATCTCCGTTTACGAGGTCGTCGGTCAGCGCCTGGCCATGGCCACCGTCGACGGCTGCCGGCCGGGGCGGCTGACTACTGGCTTACTTCTTGCCGGCCTTCTTCTTACCGGCGATGGCGCGGCGCGGGCCCTTGCGGGTACGCGCGTTGGTGTGCGTCCGCTGGCCGTGGACGGGGAGGTTGCGCCGGTGCCGCAGGCCCTGGTAGCAGCCGATCTCCATCTTCCGGCGGATGTCCTGGCGCACCTCCCGCTGCAGGTCACCCTCGACCCGGTAGTTCGCGTCGATCCACTCCCTGAGCCGGACGATCTCCTCGTCGGTCAGGTCCCGGACGCGCGTGTCGGGGCTGACCCCGGTGGCGGCAAGAGTCTCCAGGGAACGGCTGCGGCCGATCCCGAATATATAGGTCAGAGCGATCTCCACCCGCTTGTCACGCGGGAGGTCTACGCCGGACAGGCGTGCCATGCCAGGTGTTTCCTTCCTTTACCGGAGGTCTTGAGCGTCTCCGTCCCGTGCCGACGACGTGTGCGCCGGCCCGGGCCCCGGCCTCCGACCGGGGGTGGATACCGCGTACCGCGGCCTGGTGACGCTTGGACGGGCGTCGCCCCGGCAGCAGATGGCCGTGGCCGTGGACACCGGCCTCAGGCCATCCGCCGAGGCTGTCAGCCCTGGCGCTGCTTGTGGCGCAGGTTGTCGCAGATGACCATCACGCGGCCATGGCGACGGATCACCTTGCACTTGTCACAGATCTTCTTGACGCTCGGCTTGACCTTCACGGCTGCACGGACCTCCCTTGCGCAGCCGCTTCAGGTGCGTCTGCGAATGGCTGTGGTGTCACAGGCTGCCGACGACGTCGAGAAGCAGCGTCACGCCGCCGGTAGCCAGAGAGCTTACTTGTAGCGGTAGACGATCCGACCACGGGACAGGTCGTAGGGCGACAGCTCCACCACGACCCGGTCCTCTGGAAGGATCCGGATGTAGTGCTGACGCATCTTGCCACTGATGTGGGCGAGTACCCGATGACCGTTCTGGAGCTCGACCCGGAACATCGCGTTCGGGAGTGGCTCCACGACTCGGCCCTCGATCTCGATAGCCCCGTCCTTCTTCGGCATGTCCTCCGCTGTCCTACCCTCGAGTGTCCGACGGTGGACACAGACGAACATCAACATCTCGCGAACATCAATATCTCGCGAACATCGATGTCCCGCTAACCGTCGGCTTTCAAGTGTACGTGGCCCACTCGTCAAGGGCCAACCTGGCTCCGTCACCAGCGTCGATCAGCAGCGTCGATCACTGCCGTCGGCGGCGACCGGAGGACAGCGATCGTGCCGGCAGCGGATCACGGCGAGCTACCGGTGACGGCCTCAGGACGCGGGCGTCCCGACCGGCTGTCCGCAGGCGACCCCCAGTTCGGCGAACTTCGCCGCGCCACCGTCGAGGGCCGTCAGCACCCAGGGCCCGCGTGGGGTCACCGCGACCGTGTGCTCGGTGTGCGCGGCCCAGGAGCCGTCCGTGGTGGCGACGGTCCACTCGTCACCAAGCACCCGGGTGTCCGGCCGCCCTATCGTGATCATTGGCTCGATCGCCAGCGCGAGCCCCTCGACCAGGCGGATCCCCCGGCCCGGCCGCCCGTGGTTGAGCACGTGCGGCGGCTGGTGCATCTCGGTCCCGATGCCGTGGCCGCCGTAGTGGTCCACGATGCCGTACCCCCGCGGGCGGACGTGGCGCTCGACCGCCGCCGAGATGTCGGTCAGCTTCCCGCCGAGCTGCACGGCCGCCAGGCCCTGCCACAGCGACTGCTCGCACACCTCGATCAGGTCGAGGAACTGCTGGGGCACCGTCCCGACCGGTACCGTGATCGCGGAGTCGCCGTGCCAGCCGTCCACGATCGCGCCGCAGTCGATGGAGATGATGTCCCCCTCGCGCAGCGCCCGTCTGCGGTGCGGTATCCCGTGGACGACCTCGTCGTTGACGGACGCGCAGATCGACGCGGGAAAGGGCGGCCGGCCGTAGCCCTTGAAGGAGGGAATCCCGCCGTCGCCGCGGATCGACTTCTCTGCGATCGTGTCAAGCTCCGCAGTGGTGATCCCCGGCTCGACCGCCGCTCGCAGCTTCTCCAGGGCGCGCGCGACGACAAGCCCCGCCACCCGCATCTTCGCGATCTCACCCGCGGTCTTGATCTGGACATGCTCTCGTCGCGCCACGCTCGTCGCCCCGGTCCGTATCCCTAGTAACCCTGTGATATCGCTGGTAGCTCTGTGGTCCCGTCCGCCTGTGACGGCGGCCGTCCCGTAGGCCTCCGGTGGCGCGAACAGTGAGGACACGCTATCGGAGCCACTTGGCGGCGCGTCCGTGAGCTTGCCATCGGTACCCCACCCCGCCCTAGTGTGCCTGCCACGTCGCCGGTAGCACCACAGCCGGCCACCCCTGATGCCCCACACGGAGCCAGGGCCACACCGGGGCGGGTGGCACCAGGCCAGCCGCGGAACGGGCCGGCCGCGCACCAGGCCGGCCGCGGAGGGGCGGGCCGAAGCGGCCGGCGGGCGTCAGCTCGCGTAGTGGCGCAGGGCGTCGAGAGCGCGGTCGGTGACATTGTCCACCGGGCCGGTCGCGTCGATACCGATCAACAGGCCCTTCGCCGCGTAGTAGGCGACCAGGGGTGCGGTCTGCTCGGCGTAGACCTCCAGCCGGTGGCGTACCGTCTCGGAGCGGTCGTCGTCCCGCTGGAACAGCTCGCCGTTGCAGCGGTCGCAGACACCTTCCAGCGCGGGCGGGTCGAAGTCGATGTGCCAGATGTGACCGCAGTTACGACACGTCCGCCGCCCGGACAGGCGCAGCACCACCTCGTCGTCGTCGACGACGAGCTCCAGGACGACGTCCAGGCGCGTGCCCATCTCCTCGAGCAGCTGGCCCAGCACCTCGGCCTGGGGCACGTTGCGGGGGAAGCCGTCGAGCAGGAAGCCCTTGGCCGCGTCGTCCTCGGCCAGCCTGTTGCGGACCATGCCGATGGTGATCTCGTCGGGGACGAGGTCGCCGGCGTCCATGTACTGCTTGGCGAGCACCCCCAGCTCGGTGCCCTCCCGGACGTTCGCCCGGAAGATGTCGCCCGTGGAAATCTTGGGAATCGACCGTGCCTGGGCGATGAAGGCGGCCTGGGTGCCCTTGCCAGCGCCCGGCGGTCCGACCAGTACGAGGCGCACTACCGCAGGAAGCCTTCGTAATTGCGGAGCATGAGCTGGCTTTCGATCTGTTTCACCGTCTCCAGCCCCACTCCGACAATGATCAGTACTGACGTTCCGGCGAACGGGAAGGGCTGCTGTTTGGTGAGGTTCAACAGCGCCAGCGGAAGGACCGTGATGGCACCGAGGAAGAGCGAGCCCGGGAGCGTGATCCTGGACAACACGCGATCGAGGTACTCCGCGGTGGGTCGTCCTGGCCGGATGCCGGGGATGAAACCGCCGTACTTCTTCATGTTGTCCGCCACCTCGGTCGGGTTGAAAGTGATGGCCACGTAGAAGTAAGTGAAGAAAACGATCAGCGCGGCATAGCTGACGAGATACAGTGGGTGGTCGCCGCGAGCCAGATAGCGCTGCTCGAAGTCCTGGAAGGCCTTGTTGTCCCAGACCTGCCCGAGCAGCTGCGGCAGCTGCAGCAGCGCGGATGCGAAGATCACCGGGATGATGCCGGCCTGGTTGACCTTGATGGGCAGGTAGGTCGAGGTGCCGCCGTACATCCGGCGGCCGATGAGACGCTTGGCATACTGCACCGGGATGCGGCGCTGCGACTGCTCGACGAAGACGACGAACACGACGATCACCAGCCCCAGCAGGCAGACGAGGGCGAAGACCACGCCACCGGCCACCTGGAGGATCCGGCTGCCCTGGGAGGGCAGCGCCGCCGCGATCGACGTGAAGATCAGGAGAGACATCCCGTTGCCCACCCCGCGGGCGGTGATCAGCTCACCCAGCCACATGATCAGGGAGGTGCCGGCGGTCATCGTGATCACGATGACCGCGATCCGGAACAGGCTGGTGTCCGGAATGATCGGCGCGGCGCAGCCGGGGAACAGGTTGCCGCTGCGGGCGAGGGCGACGATGCCGGTCGCCTGCAGAACCGCCAGCCCGATCGTCAGATAACGGGTGTACTGGGTGAGTTTCTGCTCACCGGAACTGCCTTCCTTCTTCAGCTGCTCAAGCCTGGGGATCACCACCACCAGCAGCTGAATGATGATGCTCGCCGTGATGTACGGCATGATCCCGAGCGCGAAGATGGACAGCTGCAACAGAGCGCCACCGCTGAAAAGGTTGATCAGCGAGTAGACGTTGCTGCTGTCGGCGCTCGCCGAGGACAGACAGGCGTTGATCGCCTTGGTCGACACCCCGGGGGAAGGCAGTACGCTGCCGATCCGGAACAGGATGATGATCCCGAGAGTGAAAAGCAGCTTTTTGCGCAGGTCAGGCGTGCGGAAAGCCCGTGTGAAGGCGGTGAGCACGACTCCTCCTGCTGATCGTCACGGCAAACGCACCCGGTGGACGACTGCCCTGACCGAAGATAGGACCGGCAGTGCGCGGTGTGCCGACTGTAACAGTAGAGACGGTCCACTCGTCCCGACATGGGCCTGCGGCAGGCCCGTCATCCCCGGTCACCGCGGATACGGAAGGGTGTGGAACTGTCCTCCACCTCCGGTAGCCGGCGACATCAGGCATCAACCTCGGCGTTCGAGGCGTTCGGGGTAAGGGTAACGGCAGTGCGCCGCCCGAAGCCAGCGGACTCGGGCGACGCGACGGCTCCAGCAGATCCTGGCTGCCCCGCCAGCCGTGGCCGACGGGGCAGCGGGACACCGGAGGGCAGCCCTCCAGCACCTCCGAGGCCCCGGTGGGCCAGGTCGTGTCCGGTGGATCCCTGGCCGGCGCGGGCGGCGCCCGCGCCGGCCGGCACCCACCGGATGTGGCCTAGATCTCGGTGACGCTGCCACCGACAGCGGTGATTTTTTCTTTGGCGGACGCGGAGAAAGCGTGGGCGCTCACACTCAGCGCGATCCCGATCTCTCCGTCGCCGAGCACCTTGACCAGGCTGTTACGACGGACGGCACCGGCCTGGACGAGATCGTCCAGGCCGATCTCCCCCCCGTCGGGGAACAGCTCGGCGAGCGTCGCGACGTTGACGACCTGGTACTCGGTGCGGAAGCGGTTACGGAACCCCTTGAGCTTGGGCACCCGCATGTGCAGCGGCATCTGGCCGCCCTCGAAGCGGGCCGGGACCTGCTTGCGGGCCTTGGAGCCCTTGGTGCCGCGGCCGGCGGTCTTGCCCTTGGAGGCCTCACCACGGCCGACCCGGGTCTTTGCCTTGTGGGCACCCGGCGCGGGCCGCAGGTGGTGGATCTTCAGGCTGGGCTCCCGCCGGGCATCGGCGGTCTCCGGCTCGGTTGTCTTGGTCAGCTCGCTCACGCGTCCACCTCCTCGACCCTGACGAGATGACTCACAGTAGCGATCATCCCGCGCACCTCCGGACGGTCGTCCCGTTCGGTCGTCGCGTTGATCCGGCGCAGGCCGAGGGTCCGCAGCGTCTCACGCTGGTTGCGGGTCCCGCCGATCCCCGAACGGATCTGTGTGATCTTCAGACGGGCCATCACGCACCGGCCCCGACCGTGCGGGCACGCAGCATCGCCGGCGGCGCCACGTCCTCGATGGGCAGGCCACGGCGGGCGGCGATCTCCTCGGGGCGCATCAGGCCCCGCAGCGCCGCGACAGTGGCGTGCACGATGTTGATGGGGTTCGACGAGCCAAGTGACTTCGACAGCACGTCGTGGACGCCCGCGCACTCCAGCACCGCGCGGACCGGGCCGCCGGCGATGACGCCGGTACCCGGGGATGCCGGCTTGAGCAGCACGATCCCCGCGGCGGCCTCGCCCTGGATCGGGTGCGGGATCGTCGAACCGATCCGCGGCACCTTGAAGAAGTGCTTCTTGGCCTCCTCCACGCCCTTGGCGATGGCGGCCGGCACCTCCTTGGCCTTGCCGTAGCCGACACCGACGGTGCCGTCGGCGTCCCCGACCACGACCAGGGCGGTGAAGCTGAACCGCCTACCGCCCTTGACGACCTTCGCCACCCGGTTGATGGCGACCACTCGTTCGACGTACGCGTTCTTGTCCTGGGCCGGACCGCCGCCCTGGCGGTCGCGGCGTTCCCGACGGTCAGAGCCGCCGGAGCCGCCTCCGCGGCGCTGCTGGCCTGGCATCAGTGAATCTCCCTGTTCGTTGAATATCCGCGCGTGCAGGCCCGAGGCATCAGAACTCCAGCCCACCTTCCCGGGCCGCGTCCGCCAGCGCGGCGATCCGCCCGTGGTAGGTCCGCCCGCCGCGGTCGAAGACCACCGCGGTGACGCCGGCCTTGCGGGCGCGCTCGGCGACCAGCTGGCCGACGGCCTTCGCCAGCTCGGTCTTGTCGCCGTCCACGGTACGCAGCGCGAGGTCCAGCGTGGACGCCGAGGCCAGGGTGTGGCCGGCGACGTCGTCGATGACCTGGGCGTAGATGTGGCGGGTCGAGCGGGTGACCACGAGGCGCGGGCGGACGGGCGTGCCCGAGACCTTCTTGCGTATCCGCGCGTGCCGGCGGAACTTCGCCGTACGCCGCTGGGCGCTGACACTGACAGCCATGATCCGTTCCCCTACTTCCCGGACTTGCCGACCTTGCGGCGGACGACCTCGCCCTGGTACCGCACGCCCTTGCCCTTGTACGGGTCGGGCTTGCGCAACCGCCGGATCTTGGCTGCCACCTCGCCGACCTGCTGCTTGTCGATCCCGTGAATGACGAAACGGGTCGGCGTCTGCACCTCGAACCTGATGCCCTCGGGGGCCTTCACCGGGACCGGGTGGCTGAAACCCAGAGCAAACTCCAGATCCGAGCCCCGGGCCTGCACGCGGTAGCCGACACCGACGATCTCAAGCGTCTTGGAGTAGCCGGCGGTGACGCCGGTCACCATGTTCGCCACCAGGGTGCGGGTCAGCCCGTGCAGGGCGCGCGAGCGGCGCTCGTCGTCCGGGCGGGCGACGAGCAACTGCCCGTCCTGCGCGCTGACGGTGATCGGCTCCGCCACCGAGTGGCTGAGCGTGCCCTTCGGGCCCTTGACCACGACCTCCGTGCCGTCGACGGAGACATCCACACCGCTTGGCACCGGAATCGGTAGACGTCCGATACGTGACATCGCGCGACTCCTTACCAGACGTAGGCGAGGACTTCCCCGCCTACTCTGCGCTTGTTCGCCTGCTTGTCGGTCAGCAGGCCCGACGATGTGGAAATGATCGCCACACCGAGCCCACCGAGCACCTTGGGAAGGTTGGTCGCCTTGGCGTAGACCCGCAGGCCCGGCTTGCTGATGCGCTTCACGCCGGCGATGGAGCGCTCCCGGTTCGGGCCGTACTTCAGCTCCACGACGAGGGACGCGCCAACGGTCCCGTCCGGGGGCTCCTCGACGTGCCACCCGGCGATGTAGCCCTCCTGCTGGAGGATCTCGGCGATATGCGTCTTGATCTTGCTGTTCGGCATGACCACTCGATCGTGGTATGCCCGGTTGGCGTTGCGGACACGGGTCAGCATGTCCGCAATCGGGTCTGTCATCGTCATGGGGCTGGAACCTTCCTCGCGACGGTTCCCCGCGGCGCGTAGCCGTGGGGCCTACCGCGAACGGTGGGTGGTGTGCGTCAGCTTCCGTGGCCCGCGCGGCCCGCGTCGGCGCGGCCCGTCAGGTACGACGCCCGGCGGGCTGGACGGCATCCCCGTCACGCCGGCACGACGCGCCGGGGAGCCGTTCCCGCGGGCTCTACCACGAGCTCTTGGTGACCCCGGGAAGCTCGCCGCGGTGCGCCATCTGCCGCAGGCAGACCCGGC
The DNA here is from genome assembly GCF_982290645.1 of Protofrankia sp. CiP1_Cm_nod4. Taxonomy (NCBI): domain Bacteria; kingdom Bacillati; phylum Actinomycetota; class Actinomycetes; order Frankiales; family Frankiaceae; genus Protofrankia; species Protofrankia sp. CiP1_Cm_nod4. The sequence continues at coordinate 72,720 of NZ_CEVIVC010000002.1, read as the reverse complement.
AGAGGCCGAACGCGCGGTATACCGACCGCGGACGCCCGCACCGCTGGCAGCGGGTGTAACCCCGCACGCCGAACTTCGGCTTGCGGATCGCCTTCTCAATCAGTGCTTTCTTCGCCATCTGACCTGTTTCCTCCAGGGCCGCCGGCCGTATGAAAAAATCTTCGCACAGCCTTTGGCCGGCACTTCTTCCAGGGCCGCCGGCCGTACGAAAAAATCTTCGCACAGCCTTTGGCCGGTATCTCCTAGCGGAGGGCCGCCGGCTAGCTCTCGCGGAACGGGAAGCCCAGCGCCCGCAGCAGCGCGCGGCTCTCGTCGTCAGTGGTCGCGCTCGTGACGACCGTGATGTCCATCCCGCGGACCCGGTCGATCCGGTCGATGTCGATCTCGTGGAAGATCGACTGCTCGGTGACGCCGAAGGTGTAGTTGCCGGCGCCGTCGAACTGCTTCGGCGAGAGCCCCCGGAAGTCACGGATACGCGGGAGTGCGACCGAGACCAGCCGGTCCAGGAACTCCCACATGCGGTCGCCGCGCAGGGTCACCTTCGCCCCGATGGGCATGCCCTCACGCAGCTTGAACTGCGCGATGGACTTCTTCGCCCGCCGGACGGCCGGCTTCTGGCCGGTGATCGAGGCAAGGTCCCGCAGCGCACCGTCGATGAGCTTGGCATCCCGGGCGGCGTCCCCGACGCCCATGTTGACCACGACCTTGACCACGGTCGGGATCTGCATCACGTTCGCGTACTGGAACTGCTCGCGCAGGCCCGCCGCGATCTCCTCGCGGTACCGCTGCTTCAGCCGCGGCAGCGGACGGGCTTCAGTGGTGGTTGTCATCTCTCGTTTCCTTGCAGCCTCGGCCCAACGGACGGCGATCCCCACCGCGATCCGACAGGAACGCCGTCGGCGGCCACCCGAACGCCACCGACGGCCCCTTCGATCACACCGGCTCCGCTCACACCAGCCATGCCGGCTACAGCTCGGTGCCGGTACGGCGGGAGATCCGCACCTTCGTACCGTCGTCGTTGACGCGGTAGCCGATCCGGGTGGGACGGTTGTCGGAGGGATCCACGATCATGACATTGCTGACGTGGATGGGCGCCTCCTGGGTGATGATCCCCCCGGACTGCGAACCGCGGGCCGAGGTGTCCACCCGGGTGTGCCGGGTGACCCGGTTGGCACCCTCGACGAGCACCTTGTTCTCGGTCGGGAAGGCCCTGATGACCTTCCCCCGCAGGCCCCGGTCCTTACCCGTGATGATCTGGACCGTGTCACCCTTCCTGATCTTCATTCCGGCCACGGTCACAGCACCTCCGGCGCCAGTGAAATGATCTTCATGAACTTCTTGTCACGCAACTCGCGACCAACCGGCCCGAAGATACGCGTGCCTCGGGGATCCCCGCCGTCCTTGATGAGCACGGCGGCGTTCTCGTCGAACCGGATGTAGGAGCCGTCAGGACGACGACGCTCCTTGGTAGTGCGTACGACGACCGCCTTGACCACGTCACCACGCTTGACGCCGGCCCCGGGCAGGGCGTCCTTCACGGTCCCGACGATGATGTCGCCGATGCCGGCATAACGACGCCCCGAACCACCGAGCACGCGGATGCACAGCAACTCCCTGGCACCCGTGTTGTCGGCGACCCGAAGTCGCGACTCCTGCTGGATCACTTCCCGCTCCCGAACTGCGTCGGCGCCCGCCTGCCGGCGGCCGGCTCGCTGGACCTACTGTGCGGCCCGCGGCGACACGCCGGACTCGTCGCGTCGCCGTCGGGCCATCTATCCGTCGCCTGCCACTGCCCGGGCGACGCGCCAGCCATCGTCGCGTCGCCGTCAGCGGGTCGACCTATTTGGCTTTCTCCAGAATTTCCACCACGCGCCAGCGCTTCGTCGCCGACAGCGGCCGGGTCTCCATGAGCAGGACCCGGTCGCCGACGCCGCTGGTGCTGTTCTCGTCGTGTGCCTTGATCTTCTTGGTGCGCCTGATCGTCTTACCGTAGAGCGGGTGCTGCACCCGGTCCTCGACGGCGACGACCACGGTCTTGGTCATCTTGTCGCTGACCACCAGGCCCTCGCGGACCTTGCGGAAACCGCGGCCGGCCTCCGCCGCCGGCGCGTCGTGCCCCGCGCCCGTCGCCGCGCCGTCCGTCGCCGCGCCGTCCGTTGCCGGGGTGTCCGTTGTCGGGGTGTCGTCCGTTGTCATCCCACTCACGCCCGTTCCGCCTGGGTAGCCGTCTGTGCCTGCTCGGCCTGCGCCTGGTCAGTGTCAGCCGCGACCGCCACGCCGGTTCCCACCAGCTCCGGGTCCTCGGAAAGACCCAGCTCGCGCTCGCGCAGCACCGTGTAGATACGCGCGATGTCACGCCGGACGACCCGCAGCCGGTGGTTGCTGCTGAGCTGGCCGGTCGCGGCCTGGAAACGGAGGTTGAACAGCTCCTCCTTGGCCTCCCGCAGCTTGTCCCCCAGATCCTGCCGGGACAGTGCCCGCAGCTCGTCCGCGGTCGCGGTCGCCATCACGCACCTCCCTCACGGGTGACGAAGCGGCACTTCATCGGCAGCTTGTGGATGGCGCGCCGCATCGCCTCGCGGGCCACCGGCTCGGCGACACCGGACAGCTCGAACAGCACACGCCCGGGCTTGACGTTGGAGACCCACCACTCGGGCGAGCCCTTGCCGGAGCCCATCCGGGTCTCGGCCGGCTTCTTCGTCAGCGGACGGTCCGGGTAGATGTTGATCCAGACCTTGCCGCCACGACGGATGTGACGGGTCATCGCGATACGCGCCGACTCGATCTGCCGGTTCGTCACGTAGGCCGGCTCGAGCGCCTGGATGCCGAACTCGCCGAACGCGAGCCTGGTCCCGCCCTTGGCCGCGCCGTCACGGCTAGGGTGATGCTGCTTGCGGTGTGCGACCTTACGAGGAATCAGCATCGTTCTAGCCCTCCGTCTCCTGGGTGGCCGCGCCAGCGGCAGGCCCGGCGGTGTCGGCCGGAGACGCGGCCGGTGCCGTGGAGGCCGTGGCCTCGGAGCTCGCCGGTGCCGACGTGGCCTCGGCCGCGCCGCCCGCGCCAGCGCCGCCGCCGCCGCCGCGGCCACGGCGCTCGCCCTGGCGGGCCGCCGCCCGGCCGGCGTCGGTGCCACCGGTGGTGGTACCGGACGAGCCCGACCGCGGCCCGCGGCGCGGACGCTCCCGGCGGTGCTGCCGCTGCAGCGCCTCCTGGGCCTCCCGCTCCGCCCGGCTCTGCACGACGTCACCCTTGTAGATCCAGACCTTCACGCCGATGCGCCCGAAGGTGGTCCGGGCCTCGTAGAACCCGTAGTCGATGTTGGCGCGCAGCGTGTGCAGCGGCACCCGGCCCTCACGGTAGAACTCCGAGCGGCTCATCTCGGCGCCGCCGAGGCGTCCCGAGCACTGCACCCGGATGCCCTTGGCGCCGCCCTTCATCGCCGACTGCATGGCCTTGCGCATCGCCCGCCGGAAACTGACCCGGCTGGAGAGCTGCTCGGCCACGCCCTGCGCGACGAGCTGGGCGTCCACCTCGGGGTTCTTCACCTCGAGGATGTTGAGCTGGACCTGCTTGCCGGTCAGCTTCTCCAGGTCACCACGGATGCGGTCGGCCTCGGCGCCACGGCGTCCGATGACGATCCCCGGACGGGCGGTGTGGATGTCCACCCGCAGCCGGCCCTGGGTGCGCTCGATGTCGACCCGGCTGATACCCGCGCGCTCCATGCCCCGGGACATCATCTTCCGGATCTTCACGTCCTCGCCGACATACGCCTTGTACTGCTTGTCGGCGTACCAGCGGGAGGTGAACTCCGAGGTGATACCCAGCCGGAACCCGTGCGGGTTGACTTTCTGACCCACTACCGGGTCCTCCCTGTGCTCTTCGCGCCGCGGGTTCCCGCGACCGGCGGCCGGCTCTCCACGACAACCGTGATGTGGCTGGTCCGCTTGCGGATCCGGTAGGCACGGCCCTGGGCCCGCGGCCGGATACGCTTGAGGGTCGGGCCCTCGTCGACGAAGGCCTCACCGACCCAGAGCGTGGCCGGGTCGAGGCCGTGGTTGTGCTCGGCGTTGGCCACCGCGCTCGCGACCACCTTGTAGACGTCCTCGCTGGCCGCCTGCGGGGCGAACCGGAGGATGTCGAGGGCTTCGCGGGCCGAGCGGCCACGCACCAGGTCGATGACCCGACGGGCCTTCGTCGGCGACACCCGGACGTAACGGGCCGACGCGCGGGCGCCCGCCAGCCCGGAACGGGTCACCCCGTCGACAAGAGCGTCAGCCACGGCGTGACCTCCGGTCCTCCTTGACATGGCCACGGAAGGTCCGCGTCGGCGCGAACTCGCCGAGCTTGTGGCCGACCATTCCCTCGGTGATGAACACCGGGACGTGCTTGCGACCGTCGTGCACGGCGATCGTGTGACCGAGCATGTCCGGGATCACCGTCGAACGTCGCGACCAGGTCTTGATGACGTTCTTCGTGCCCTTGGCGTTCTGCACGTCCACCTTCTTGAGCAGGTGGTCGTCGACGAACGGGCCCTTCTTCAGACTGCGTGGCATGGCGTGTGTCTCCTCCTTCCCGCTCAGAATCGGTGGTCGGACGTTGGGTGCCGCCGGGTGTGCGCCATCGTGATCACCGCCGCCTGTTCTGCTTCCGACGACGGACGATCAGCGCGTCGCTCGCCTTTCGGGTCCTGCGGGTGCGCCCCTCCGGACGGCCCTTCGGGTTCACCGGGTGGCGGCCACCGGAGGTCTTGCCCTCACCACCACCGTGCGGGTGGTCGACCGGGTTCATCGCCACGCCGCGGACGGTGGGGCGACGGCCCTTCCAGCGCATCCGGCCGGCCTTGCCCCAGTTGATGTTGCTCTGCTCGGCGTTGCCGACCTCCCCGACCGTGGCCCGGCAGCGGACGTCGACGTTGCGGATCTCCCCGGACGGCATCCGCAGCTGGGCGAAGGGACCGTCCTTGGCGACCAGCTGGACGCTCGCCCCCGCACTGCGCGCGATCTTCGCGCCGCCACCGGGACGCAGCTCGATGGCGTGCACCACGGTGCCGGTGGGGATGTTGCGCAGCGGGAGGGCGTTGCCGGGCTTGATGTCGGCGGTCGGGCCCGAGGCGACCACGTCACCCTGCCGGAGCTTCACCGGGGCGAGGATGTAGCGCTTCTCCCCGTCGGCATAGTGCAGCAGGGCGATCCGGGCGGTGCGGTTCGGGTCGTACTCGATGTGGGCGACCTTGGCCGGCACGCCGTCCTTGTCCCGCCGGAAGTCGATCAGACGGTAGGCGCGCTTGTGGCCACCGCCCTGGTGCCGGGTGGTAATGCGCCCGTGGACGTTGCGGCCGCCCTTGGAGTGCAGCGGGCGGACCAGCGACTTCTCCGGGTGGTCACGAGTGATCTCGACGAAGTCGGACACGCTCGCACCGCGGCGCCCCGGCGTCGTCGGCTTGTACCTACGAATCCCCATCGTCACCCACCGTGTCCTCGTCCCCGCGGGCCAGGCCCGGTGAGGCCCTGGCCGCGGACGGCTGCGTACTCGTCGGTCTGCATGTCACGCACCGGGACCCCCGAAGATCTCGATGGAGTCCCCCGGCGCCAGCGCGACCATGGCCCGCTTGGTGGACTTGCGCTGCCCCCAGCCGGTGCGGGTGCGCTTGCGCTTGCCCACCCGGTTGCTGGTGTTGACGCTGAGGACCCGGACGTTGAATATCCGCTGGACCGCGATCTTGATCTCGGTCTTGTTCGCGTCCGGGCGGACGATGAAGGTGTAGACGTTCTCGTCCAGCAGGCCGTAGCTCTTCTCGGAGACGACCGGCTTGATGATCACGTCACGCGGGTCGGCACTCACTTGGTCTCCTCCTCGGCTACCGCGTCCTCGGCTGCCGCGTCCGCGTCGGCACCGGCCGGTGCCGACGGCTCGTCGGAAGCGGTCCGCGCACCGCGGGAGACCGGCGTCAGCGCCCGGTCCACGAACGTGGCCAGTGCGCCGCGGGTGAACACCACGTCGTCGCTGACCAGCACGTCGTAGGTGTTGAGCTGGCCGGGGTCGAGCAGGTGCACGCTGGGGAGGTTGCGCAGGCTCTTCCAGGTGCGCTCGTCGGCGTGGTCGACCACCACCAGCACCCGCCGGACGTCCGCGATCGTCCGCAGCGCGACGCGCGCGGCCTTCGTCGACGGCGCGTCACCGCTGACGAACGATGACACGACGTGCACCCGGCCGCCGCGCGCCCGGTCGGACAGGGCCCCGCGCAACGCGGCGGCCTTCATCTTCTTCGGCGTCCGCTGGTCGTAGGAACGCGGCTTGGGGCCGTGCACGACGCCACCGCCGGTGAACTGCGGGGCGCGCAGCGAGCCCTGCCGGGCCCGGCCGGTGCCCTTCTGCCGGTACGGCTTGCGCCCACCGCCGCGGACCTCGCCGCGGGTGCGGGTGGAGTGGGTCCCCTGCCGGGCCGCGGCGAGCTGCGCCACCACCACCTGGTGGATGAGCGGCACGTTCAGCGGCACGTCGAAGATCTCACCCGGCAGGTCGACGCTGCCGCCCTCGCCACCGGCGGGGGCGTGCACGACGACCGTGCGGGTCTGTGGCAGCGCGCTCCGCTCGTCGTCGGCGGCCCGTGACCGCCGGCGCGCCGTCACTGCGCTCATGCCGATACCTCCTCGCTGGACGTCGCGGCGTCACCGGTGGCGGATGCCGCGGCCGGCTCGGCGACGGGCTCGAAGTCCGCCGGCGCGGGCCGCTTGGCCGCGCTGCGGACGAGCACCAGGCCGCCGTCCGGGCCGGGAACCGCGCCCTTGATCAGCAGGAAGCCGCGCTCGGTGTCGACGGCATGGATGGTCAGGCCGGCGATGGTGACCCGCTCGTGCCCCATCCGCCCGGCCATCCGCAGGCCCTTGAAGACGCGGCCGGGGGTGGCGCACCCGCCGACCGAGCCGGGCGAGCGGTGCTTGCGCTCGACGCCGTGGCCGGCGCCGAGGCCCTTGAAGCCGTGCCGCTTCATCACACCGGCGAAGCCCTTGCCCTTGGACGTGCCGGTCACGTCCACGATGCCGCCCGCGGAGAAGATCTCACCGGTCAGTTCCTGGCCGGGGCGGTAGTTGGTGGCGTCCGCGGTGCGCAGCTCCACCAGATGCCGCCGCGGCGGGACCCCGGCGCGCGCGAAGTGACCGCGCAGCGGCTGGGTCACCCGGCGGGAGTCGATCTCGCCGTAGCCGAGCTGGACCGCCGAGTAGCCGTCCCGGTCGGATGTCCTGACCTGCGTCACCACGTTCGGCCCGGCCTTGACGACCGTGACCGGGACGACGCGGTTGTTCGCGTCCCATACCTGGGTCATCCCGAGCTTGGTGCCCAGGAGCCCCCTGTAGTTGCGATTGAGCATGACTGCGCCGGCCCCTTTAAAGCTTGATCTCGATGTCGACACCGGCGGGAAGGTCGAGGCGCATCAGCGAGTCGACCGTCTTCGGTGTCGGGTCAAGAATGTCGATCAGCCGCTTGTGCGTACGCATCTCGAAGTGCTCGCGGCTGTCCTTGTACTTGTGCGGCGACCGGATCACGCAGTAGACGTTCTTCTCCGTCGGCAGCGGCACCGGTCCCGCGACCTGCGCACCAGTCCGCGTCACCGTCTCGACGATCTTGCGGGCCGAGCTGTCGATGATCTCGTGGTCGTAGGCCTTGAGCCGGATGCGGATCTTCTGTGCCGCCATGGTGGGCTTCGCCTGTCCTGTCTGTCTCGTCCGGCTGGCAGGCCCCACAGGGTCCGTTCCTTCGCCGGAGCTGCCGCCGGATGTACCGCTTGTTGTCAGGTGCGTGCACCGTGCAAGCGGCGGGCCGTATGCCCTGGATGAGGCATAGTGGGCCCGCCGCCGCGGTGGCTACTTCAGGATCTTGGTGACGCGACCGGCACCGACGGTACGACCGCCCTCGCGGATGGCGAACCGCAGGCCTTCCTCCATGGCGATCGGCTGGATGAGCTCGACCGTCATCTCCGTGTTGTCGCCCGGCATGACCATCTCGGTGCCCTCGGGGAGGGTCACCACACCGGTCACGTCGGTGGTACGGAAGTAGAACTGCGGGCGGTAGTTGTTGAAGAATGGAGTGTGACGACCACCCTCGTCCTTGCTGAGGATGTAGACCTGAGCCTCGAAGTTGGTGTGCGGCGTGATCGACTTCGGCTTGGTGACGACCTGGCCGCGCTCGACGTCCTCGCGCTTCACACCGCGCAGGAGCAGGCCGACGTTGTCGCCGGCACGCCCCTCGTCAAGCAGCTTGCGGAACATCTCCACGCCGGTGACGGTCGTCGTGGTGACGTCCGGCCGGATGCCGACGATCTCGACCGTCTCGCTGACCTTGACCACACCGCGCTCCACACGACCAGTGACGACCGTGCCACGACCGGTGATCGTGAAGACGTCCTCGATCGGCATGAGGAAGGGCTTGTCGATGTCACGCTCGGGCTCCGGGATGGAGTCGTCGACAGCCTGCATGAGCTCGAGGAGCTTGGCTCCCCACTCCTTGTCGCCCTCCAGCGCCTTGAGCGCCGAGACCCGCACCACCGGCACGTCGTCGCCGGGGAACTCGTACGAGCTCAGCAGCTCCCGGACCTCCAGCTCGACGAGCTCGAGGATCTCCTCGTCGTCGACCATGTCGGCCTTGTTCAGCGCCACGACGATGTAGGGCACGCCGACCTGGCGGGCGAGCAGCACGTGCTCCTTGGTCTGCGGCATCGGGCCGTCGGTCGCCGAGACGACGAGGATCGCGCCGTCCATCTGCGCCGCGCCGGTAATCATGTTCTTGATGTAGTCGGCGTGGCCGGGGCAGTCGACGTGAGCGTAGTGCCGGTTGTCGGTCTGGTACTCGACGTGGGCGATCGAGATCGTGATGCCGCGGGCCTTCTCCTCCGGCGCCTTGTCGATCTGGTCGAACGGCGTGAAGGGGTTCAGGTCCGGGTGCGCGTCGTGCAGGACCTTGGTGATGGCCGCGGTCAGCGTGGTCTTGCCGTGGTCGATGTGACCGATGGTCCCGATGTTGACATGCGGCTTGTTCCGCTCGAACTTCTGCTTCGCCACGGGTGTCCCTCCAAGGACGGGTGGTGTCGTGCCGTGCTGGTGGTCCTGGGACCGCCGGCGGCGCGGGAGAAGGGATCGCGCCGCCTGCCGGCCACTTGTAGCCTGCTAATGATCAATAGTGGCGCCGGGCCCGTGAGTGGCCCCCGGACGGGGCCGCCGCGCCCGGCCACCGGTCACTCCCCGCGCGCCTTCGCGATGATCTCCTTCGCGACTCCCGCCGGAACCTCGGCGTAGGAGTCGAACTGCATCGAGTAGACGGCCCGTCCCGAGGTCTTCGAGCGCAGGTCCCCGACGTAGCCGAACATCTCCGACAGCGGGACGATCGCCTTGACGATGCGCGCGCCGGACCGTTCGTCCATCGCCTGGATCTGCCCGCGCCGCGAGTTCAGGTCGCCGATCACGTCACCCATGTAGTCCTCGGGGGTGGTGACCTCGACCGCCATCATCGGTTCGAGCAGCACCGGGTCGGCCCGCCGCGCCGCCTCCTTGAACGCCATCGAACCGGCGATCTTGAAAGCGAGCTCGGACGAGTCGACGTCGTGGTACTGGCCGTCGAGCAGGGTGACCTTTACGTCGACGAGGGGGTAGCCGGCGAGCACGCCGAACTCCATCGCCTCCTGGCAGCCGGCGTCGACCGAGGGGATGTACTCACGCGGGATGCGGCCACCGGTGACCTTGTTCTCGAACTCGTAGCCGCCGCCGTCGCCGCCGGAGGGCTCGAGATCGATGATCACGCGGGCGTACTGCCCGGAGCCACCGGTCTGCTTCTTGTGCGTGTAGTCGACCTTCTCGACCTTGCGCCGGATGGTCTCCCGGTAGGCGACCTGCGGCTTGCCGACGTTGGCGGCGACACCGAACTCGCGGCGCATCCGGTCGACGAGCACGTCCAGGTGCAGCTCGCCCATGCCGGCGATGATCGTCTGCCCGGTCTCGTCGTCGGTGCGGACCTGGAAGGTCGGGTCCTCCTCGGCCAGCCGGCCGATGGCCGTGCCCAGCTTCTGCTGGTCGGCCTTGGTCTTCGGCTCGATCGCGACGCTGATGACCGGCGCCGGGAAGGTCATCGACTCCAGGATGACCGGAGCGTTCGGGTCACACAGCGTGTCACCGGTCGTGGTGTTCTTCAGACCGACGACCGCGACGATCTGGCCCGCGCCGACGCCCTCGCGGTCCTCCCGGTGGTTGGCGTGCATCTGGAGGATGCGGCCGATGCGCTCCTTGCGGTCCTTGGTGGAGTTCAGCACCGGGGAGCCCGAGGTGAGCCGGCCGGAGTAGACCCGGATGTAGGTCAGCTTCCCGACGTAGGGGTCAGTCATGATCTTGAAGGCGAGTGCGGCGAACGGCTCGCTCTCGTCCGGCTCACGGGAGACCTCGGTGTCCTCCCGGCCGATGGCGTGACCGACCGTGACACCGATGTCCAGCGGGCTCGGGAGGAAGTCGACGACGGCGTCGAGCATGGGCTGCACGCCCTTGTTCTTGAACGCCGACCCACACAGCACCGGGTTGAGCGAACCGGCCAGCGTGCCCCGGCGCAGCGCCGCCCGCAGCTGCTCCTCGGTCGGTTCCTCGCCCTCGAGGTAGAGCTCCATCAGGGCGTCGTCGTTCTCGGCGACGGTCTCGATGAGCTTGTCCCGCCACTCCTGCGCGGCCTCCAGGTGGTCACGCGGGATGTCGACGGTCTCGTAGGAGGCGCCCTTGTCCTCGGTGTGCCAGAGCAGGCCCTTCATCTGGATCAGGTCGATGACGCCCTTGAAGTCGGCCTCGACGCCCCAGGGCAGCTGGATGACGGCCGGGGTCGCGGCGAGCCGGTCGACCATCATCTCCACGCACCGGTGGAACTCCGCGCCGACCCGGTCCATCTTGTTGACGAACGCGATCCGCGGGACGTTGTAACGGTCGGCCTGGCGCCAGACGGTCTCGCTCTGCGGCTCCACACCGGCCACGGCGTCGAAGACGGCGACCGCACCGTCGAGCACCCGCAGCGACCGCTCCACCTCGACGGTGAAGTCGACGTGCCCCGGAGTGTCGATGATGTTGATGGTGTGGCCGCGCCAGGTACAGGTGGTGGCGGCGGAGGTGATGGTGATCCCCCGCTCCTGCTCCTGCTCCATCCAGTCCATCGTGGCGCCGCCGTCGTGGACTTCACCGATCTTGTAGTTGACGCCGGTGTAGAACAGGATCCGCTCGGTGGTCGTGGTCTTGCCCGCGTCGATGTGGGCCATGATCCCGATGTTGCGGGTCGCGGCCAGCGCGGCACGTACGTCAGCAGACATTGTTGGTTACCAGCGGTAGTGGGCGAAGGCTCGGTTGGACTCCGCCATCTTGTGGGTGTCCTCGCGCCGCTTCACGCTCGCGCCGAGACCGTTACTGGCGTCGATCAGCTCGTTCATGAGGCGCTCGGTCATGGTCTTCTCGCGGCGCTGCCGGGCGTAGCCGACCAGCCAACGCAGCGCGAGGGTGGTGCTCCGGCTCGTGCGCACCTCGACCGGTACCTGGTAGGTGGCGCCACCGACCCGGCGGCTGCGCACCTCCAGCGTCGGCTTGACGTTGTCGAGAGCGCGCTTGAGCGTGACCACGGGGTCGTTGCCGGTCTTCTCCCGAGCGCCCTCGAGCGCCCCGTAGACGATCCGTTCGGCCAGCGACTTCTTACCGCTGAGCAGAACCTTGTTGACCAGCGCTGTCACCAGCGGTGAGCCGTAGACCGGATCGACGACGACGACGTGCTTGGGAGCCGGGCCCTTGCGTGGCATCAGGCCTTCTCCTTCTTTGCTCCGTACTTGCTGCGCGCCTGCTTGCGGTTGCGGACACCCTGCGTGTCCAGCGTCCCGCGAACGATCTTGTAGCGGACGCCCGGAAGGTCCTTCACCCGGCCGCCGCGCACCAGGACGATCGAGTGCTCCTGCAGGTTGTGCCCCACCCCCGGGATGTAGGCGGTGACCTCTATCCCGCTGTGGAGCCGGACCCGGGCGACCTTGCGCAGCGCCG